>NZ_BAAAPF010000049.1:0-29537 GCF_039531005.1 Streptomyces synnematoformans | reverse complement strand
TACCACATCGGGGCCGAGCCCGGCCAGATCAACGGCAGGCGATGGCAGGCGGCGTGTCCCCACGCCGTCCACCATCCGTTCCGACCGAGGATCAGCCATGCCCAACGACTTCTTCATCCCTGACCCAGCGGGCCAGGTGCCGACCGCCGAAGGCTACTTCGGCGCGTACGGCGGCAAGTTCATCCCCGAGGCGCTGCGCGCCGCCGTCGACGAGGTCGCCGTCGCGTACGAGAAGGCCAAGGGCGACGACGCGTTCGTCGCCGAGCTGAACGACCTGCTGGTCAACTACACCGGCCGGCCGAGCCCGCTCACCGAGGTGCCGCGCTTCGCCGAACAGGCCGGCGGCGCCCGCGTCTTCCTCAAGCGCGAGGACCTCAACCACACCGGCTCCCACAAGATCAACAACGTGCTGGGCCAGGCCCTGCTCACCCGCCGCATGGGCAAGACCCGCGTCATCGCCGAGACCGGCGCGGGCCAGCACGGCGTGGCCACCGCCACCGCCTGCGCCCTCCTCGGCCTCGACTGCACCGTCTACATGGGCGAGGTCGACACCGAGCGGCAGGCCCTCAACGTCGCCCGCATGCGCATGCTCGGCGCCGAGGTCGTCCCGGTGCGGTCCGGCAGCCGCACGCTCAAGGACGCCATCAACGAGGCGTTCCGCGACTGGGTGGCCAACGTCGAGCACACCCACTACCTGTTCGGCACGGTCGCGGGCCCGCACCCCTTCCCCGCCCTCGTCCGCGACTTCCACCGCGTCATCGGCATCGAGGCCCGCCAGCAGTTGCTCGACCGCACGGGCCGGATGCCCGACGCGGCCGTCGCCTGCGTCGGCGGCGGCTCCAACGCCATCGGCCTGTTCCACGCCTTCCTGCCGCACCCCGCCGTGCGCCTCGTCGGCTGCGAGCCCGCCGGGCACGGCCTGACCAGCGGCGAGCACGCCGCGACCCTCAGCCTCGGCGACCCCGGGATCCTGCACGGCTCCCGGTCGTACGTGCTGCAGGACGAGGACGGCCAGATCACCGAGCCGTACTCGATCTCCGCCGGGCTCGACTACCCCGGCGTCGGCCCCGAGCACGCGTACCTCAAGGACGCCGGCCGCGCCGAGTACCGGGCCGTGACCGACGACGAGGCCATGCAGGCGCTGCGGCTGCTGTCGCGCAGCGAGGGCATCATCCCGGCCATCGAGAGCGCCCACGCGCTGGCCGGCGCGCTGGCGGTCGGGCGCGAGCTGGGGCCCGACGGGCTGATCGTGGTCAACCTCTCCGGCCGCGGCGACAAGGACATGGACACCGCCGCCCGCTACTTCGGGCTCTACGACGCCGAGGAGGCGGACCGGTGACGGGTGACATCGCGCGGCTCGACGCCGCGTTCGCCGCGGCCCGGGCGGAGAACCGGGCGGCCCTCATCGGCTACCTGCCCGCCGGCTTCCCCGACGTGGACACCGGTGTGCGGGCCATGACCGCCATGCTCGAAGGCGGCTGCGACGCCGTCGAGGTGGGCCTGCCGCACAGCGACCCCGTGCTGGACGGGCCGGTGATCCAGACCGCCGACGACATCGCGCTGCGCGGCGGGCTGCGCATCAAGGACGTCATCCGCACGGTCGGCGAGGTGCAGTCCCGGGCGGCCGCCCCGGTGCTCTGCATGACGTACTGGAACCCGGTCGACCGCTACGGCCCCGAGCGCTTCGCCGAGGACCTGGCCGCGGCGGGCGGCGCGGGCTGCATCCTGCCCGACCTGCCGGTCGAGGAGGCGGGTCCGTGGCGGCGGGCGGCCGACAAGCACGGCCTGGCCACGGTCTTCGTGGTCGCGCCCAGCAGCCGCGAGCAGCGGCTCGCGGCCATCACGGCGGCCGGCAGCGGCTTCGTCTACGCCGCGTCGCTGATGGGCGTCACCGGCACCCGCGAGTCCGTGGGCCGCGAGGCGAAGGACCTGGTCCGCCGCACCCGCGCCACCGAGGCGGTGCGGGCCGGGCTGCCCGTCTGCGTCGGCCTCGGCGTCTCGACGGCGGCGCAGGCGGCGGAGGTCGCCGGGTTCGCCGACGGGGTGATCGTCGGCTCGGCCTTCGTCAAGCGGCTGCTGGACGCCGGGGACGACCGGGAGGCCGGCGTCGCGGGCGTGCGGGCGCTGGCCGGCGAGCTGGCCGAGGGGGTACGCCGCCGGGGCTGACGCCGGCGGCGGTTGTCCACAGGGCCCTCCGCCGTGCGTACGGACGTGCGATCCTGGAGGGGAGTAGTCCGTGCCGCACAGGGGAGGGCCCGATGGCCGGCAAACAGCCCGGCGCCGATGACGAGCCGCGTCTGCCCGACGACATATGGGAGCGGTTCCAGCAGGACTCCCTGGGCCGGATAGACGAGACCGCGCCCAAGGAGCACTCCGCGCGCTGGTACGAGGTCACGGAGCGCCTCGCCGCCGAGGACGCCCGGCGCCGCACCGCCCCGCGCCCGCCGCGCCGCATGCGCCGCCCCCGGCCCCGGATGCCGCAGGCGCCGGTGCCCCGCGCCTTCGCCGTGGGCTTCGTCGTCGTCTCGGTCGTGCTGGTGCTCTCCGCCGCCGCCGCATACCTGCAGTACGGGCGCGTGTTCTGATCCGTCACCGGGCGGCGGGTCCCTCGTTATAGCCGGGCGTGAGCGAGAACAACCCCGAGGGGAAGCGCGCCGCCCGGGATCGGCTGCAGGCCGAGCGCGAGCGGCAGAGGTCCAGGGACAGGCAGCGGCGCATGCTCATCGCGCTGGCCGCGGTGGTGGGGGTGCTCGCCGTGGTCGCGCTGATCGGCATGATGGTTGGCGGCCTCGACGACGACGGGGACGACGACGAGCCCGTGTCGTACCCCAGGGGCGCCGTGGGCGAGGACCGCCTTACGCTGCCCGTCGGGCAGGCGGACGCCCCCGCCGTCCTCACCGTGTACGAGGACTTCCGCTGCCCCGCCTGCGCGCAGTTCGAGGCCGGCTTCGGCAAGACGATCAACGAGCTGGTGGACGCCGGGAAGCTGCGCGCCGAGTACCGGCTGGTCCGGCTGATCGACGGCAACTTCGGCGGCTCCGGCTCGCGGAACGCCGCGAACGCCGCCGCGTGCGCCCAGGACGCCGGCGAGTTCGTCCCGTACCACGACCTGCTCTTCCGCAGCCAACCGCCGGAGACCGACGACGCGTTCGCCGACAAGGGGCGGCTGAAGGAGCTGGCGGGGAAGATCGACGGGCTGCGCGGCAAGACCTTCGACGCCTGCGTCGACGAAGGCAGGTACGACGGCTGGGTCAACGCCTCCGACGACGCCTTCGCCGAGTCCGGCCACAACTCCACGCCCACCGTTCTGCTGGACGGCGAGAGCATCTACGGCCAGGGCTCGGGCCTCACCCCGGAGAGCTTCAGGCGGCTCGTCGAGGACGCCGGCACGAGCTGAGCACGCGGGGCGCAGCGCCGCACTCGCGCAGAGTTACGCAGCCGTTGTGCCGTGGGGTGCCCGCGCCGCGCCGCGGCACGGTACCGTCGGTGCTGCTATGGAGATCGCATCTATCCCCAGCCCTTCCGACGGCGTATGGGACCTCGGACCGTTCCCGCTGCGCGGTTACGCCCTCTGCATCCTGCTCGGCATCTTCGTCGCCATCTGGCTCGGCGGCCGCCGCTGGATCGCGCGCGGCGGCCGGGTGGGGACCGTCGCGGACATCGCCATCTGGGCCGTGCCCTTCGGCCTCGTCGGCGGCCGGCTCTACCACGTCGTCACGACCCCCGAGCCGTACTTCGGCGAGGGCGGCGACTGGGTCAAGGCCTTCGAGATCTGGGAGGGCGGCCTCGGCATCTGGGGCGCCGTCGCCATGGGCGCGCTGGGCGTGTGGATCGGCTGCCGGCGCCGCGGCATCCCGATGCCGCCCTACGCCGACGCCGTCGCCCCCGGCATCGCGCTCGCCCAGGCCCTGGGCCGCTGGGGCAACTGGTTCAACCAGGAGCTGTACGGCGAGCAGACCGACGTCCCCTGGGCCGTCGAGATCGACGCCGAGCACTCCGTCACCGGCGCCGCCGACACCTTCCACCCGACGTTCCTGTACGAGTCGCTGTGGTGCATCGGCGTCGCGCTGCTGGTGATCTGGGCGGACCGGCGCTTCCGCCTCGGCCACGGCCGCGCCTTCGCGCTCTACGTCGCGGGGTACACCGCGGGCCGCGGCTGGATCGAGTACATGCGCGTGGACGAGGCCCACGAGGTCCTCGGGCTGCGGCTCAACGTCTGGACGTCGATCCTCGTCTTCGCCGCCGCGGTGGCCTACATCGTGGTGTCGGCGAAGAAGCGGCCGGGCCGCGAGGAGGTCGTGGAGCCGGGCGCGGCCGACGACGGGCCCGCGGACGGCGACGACGCCCCGGCCAAGGCGGCGGGCGAGGACGGCGCGGACGGTACGGGCACCGCCGCGGACGGCGAGGCCCGGGAGTCCGACGAGACCGGGGAGTCCGGCGAGACCGACGGTGCCGGTGCACCCGAGCCCGCCGGCGCGGCCGAGGCCAAGGCCACCGGTGACGCTCCCGCCTCTGACCGCGGCGGCCGGCACACCTAGGACCCGGCGCACCGACCGCCCGGCGCATCCCGCGCAACGGCGGGGCCGTCACCGCATCCGCGGCGACGGCCCCGCCCGTGCGCCCGGCCCCGCGGTGAGTACGGCCTGCCTTGCTGGCGGGCGTCCGGGACCCCGCGTATCGTCGAACTGAAGATCGACGGGCGGGCCGTGGCCGGGGGAGCCGGTGCGGGGCCGCCGGCGAGGGGAGCGCGATCCATGCCCGCTGGTCTGCAGGCGGGCCGGCCCGCCGAACGGCACGGCCACACCCACCGCGACGTCAACGGCGGCTGGCTGCGGCCCGCCGTCTTCGGCGCGATGGACGGCCTGGTGTCGAACCTCGCGCTGATCACCGGCGTGGCCGGCGGCTCGGTGTCCGCCTCGGCCATCGCGCTGACCGGTCTCGCGGGGCTCGCGGCCGGCGCGTTCTCGATGGCCGCGGGGGAGTACACCTCGGTCGCCTCCCAGCGGGAGCTGGTGCTCGCCGAGCTGGACGTGGAGCGGCGCGAGCTGCGCCGGCACCCGCAGGACGAACTGCGCGAGCTGAGCGAGCTGTACGCGTCCCGCGGGGTGGACCCGGAGCTGGCCGCCGAGGTGTCGAAGCAGCTGATGCGGGACCCGGAGCAGGCGCTGGAGATCCACGCCCGCGAGGAGCTGGGCGTCGACCCGGGCGACCTGCCGTCGCCGGCGGTGGCGGCGCTGTCGTCGTTCGGCTCGTTCGCCGTCGGCGCCATGCTGCCGGTGCTGCCGTATCTGCTGGGCGCCACGCAGCTGTGGCCCGCGGTGCTGCTCGCCCTGGCCGGGCTCTTCGCCTGCGGGGCGGCGGTGGCCCGGGTCACGGCCCGCACCTGGTGGTTCAGCGGGCTGCGGCAGCTGCTCCTGGGCGGCGCCGCGGCGGCGGTCACGTACGGCCTGGGCGCGCTCTTCGGGGCCGCGGTCGGCTGACTCCCGGGCTGCGCGGGCGGCTGAATCCCGTATCCTCGAAAGCGACCGGCCCGCACTTCTGATCTATTAACGCCGGGTTTCGACCCGGAACTCCGTGGGCATGTGTCGAGAACCGCGGGCAGTGCCGCCCGTGCTCTCTGCTGCACAAACCGTGCAGGTCCCCCGCGCTGCGGGGCACACCTCCCCGACCCGGGGTGTCCGGATACTGATATGGAGTATCCGCTTCCTGAGCTGCAGGTCATCATGTAACCTGCACGAAATTTCGGCCAGGGCCAACGTCGTCCCTCGGCACGCTTCACTGCCACGACGACGACGGGAGAGCCGATGCGGCACGCATCCCAGGCGGCCCGCCCTGCAGCGCAGGGGCTGTACGACCCCCGGTACGAGCACGACGCCTGCGGGGTGGGCTTCGTCGCCACGCTGAGCGGGGAGGGCAGCCACGCACTCGTCCAGCAGGCGCTGACGGTGCTGCGCAACCTGGAGCACCGCGGTGCCACCGGCTCGGACCCGGAGACCGGCGACGGCGCCGGCATCCTGATGCAGGTCCCGGACGCCTTCCTGCGCGAGGTCGCGGGCTTCGCGCTGCCGGCCGCCGGCTCGTACGCCGTCGGCACGGCCTTCCTGCCCGCCGCCGGGGACGAGGCCGCCGCCGTACGGGAGCGCGTCGAGGCCATCGCCGCCGAGGAGGGCCTCGCCGTGCTCGGCTGGCGCGAGGTGCCCGTCGCGCCCGAGCTGCTCGGCAGCGGCGCCCGCGCGACCATGCCGGCGTTCGCCCAGCTGTTCGTCGAGAGCGCCGCCGCCGACCCGGCGGCCCGCCGGAGCGGCATCGGGCTGGACCGGTCCGCGTTCGTGCTGCGCAAGCGCGCCGAGCGCGAGACCGACGTGTACTTCCCTTCGCTGTCCTCGCGCACCCTCGTCTACAAGGGCATGCTGACCACCGGGCAGCTGGAGCCGTTCTTCCCCGACCTGTCGGACCGCCGGCTGACCACCGCCATCGCCGTCGTGCACTCCCGGTTCTCCACCAACACCTTCCCGAGCTGGCCGCTGGCGCACCCGTACCGCTACGTCGCGCACAACGGCGAGATCAACACGGTCATGGGCAACCGCAACTGGATGCGCGCCCGCGAGTCCCAGCTGTACTCGGAGCTGTTCGGCGAGCACGACCTGGAGCGGGTCTTCCCCGTCTGCACCCCCGACGCCTCCGACACCGCCTCGTTCGACGAGGTGCTGGAGCTGCTGCACCTGGGCGGGCGGTCCCTGCCGCACGCGATGCTGATGATGATCCCGGAGGCGTGGGAGAGCCCCTCTCTCAGCGAGTCCATGGACCCGGCACGCCGAGCTTTCTACCAGTACCACTCCACCGTCATGGAGCCCTGGGACGGCCCGGCCGGCGTCAGCTTCACCGACGGCACCCTCGTCGGCGCCGTCCTCGACCGCAACGGCCTGCGCCCCGGCCGCTACTGGGTCACCGACGACGGCCTGGTCGTGCTGGCCTCCGAGGTCGGCGTGCTCGACTTCGACCCGGACCGCGTCGTCCGCAAGGGCCGGCTGCAGCCCGGCCGGATGTTCCTCGTCGACACCGCGCAGCACCGCATCGTCGAGGACGACGAGATCAAGGCGGAACTGGCCGCCGAGCACCCGTACGGGGAGTGGCTGGACGCCGGCATCGTCGCGCTGCCGGACCTGCCCGAGCGCGAGCACATCGTCCACACCCACGCCTCGGTCACCCGCCGCCAGCAGACCTTCGGCTACACCGAGGAGGAGCTGCGCGTCCTGCTCACGCCCATGGCGCGCACCGGCGCGGAGCCGATCGGCTCCATGGGCTCCGACACCCCGCTCGCGGGCCTCTCCGACCGGCCGCGGCTGATCTTCGACTACTTCACGCAGCTCTTCGCGCAGGTCACCAACCCGCCGCTGGACGCGATCCGCGAGGAGCTGGTCACCTCGCTGCACTCCGCGCTCGGCCCGCAGGCCAACCTGCTCAAGCCGACGCCGGCGTCCTGCCGCACCGTCACGCTGCCCTTCCCGGTCCTCGACAACGACGAGCTGGCCAAGCTCATCCACATCAACGCCGACGGCGACATGCCCGGGTTCAAGTCCGTCACGCTCTCCGGCCTGTACCGCGTGCACGGCGGGGGGCCGGCGCTGGCCGAGCGGCTGGCGGAGGTCTGCGCCGAGGTCGACGCGGCGATCGAGTCCGGCGCCCGGCTGCTGGTCCTCTCCGACCGGCACTCCGACGCCGAGCACGCCCCGATCCCGTCGCTGCTGCTCACCTCCGCCGTCCACCACCACCTGATCCGCACCAAGCAGCGCACCCAGGTCGGCCTGCTGGTCGAGGCCGGCGACGTGCGCGAGGTGCACCACGTCGCGCTGCTCATCGGCTACGGGGCCGCCGCCGTGAACCCGTACCTGGCGATGGAGTCCGTGGAGGACCTCGTCCGCGCCGGCACGTACCTCGAAGCCGACCCGGACGGCGACTCGCAGACCGCCATCCGCAACCTGATCAAGGCGCTGGGCAAGGGCGTGCTGAAGGTGATGTCGAAGATGGGCATCTCCACCGTCGCCTCGTACCGCGGCGCGCAGGTCTTCGAGGCCGTCGGCCTGGACCAGGAGTTCGTGGACACCTACTTCCACGGCACCACCTCGAAGATCGGCGGCGCCGGCATCGACGTCGTCGCGGCCGAGGTCGCCGCCCGGCACGCCAAGGCGTACCCCGCCTCCGGCATCGCCCCGGCGCACCGCAACCTGGAGATCGGCGGCGAGTACCAGTGGCGCCGCGAGGGCGAGCCGCACCTGTTCGACCCCGACACCGTCTTCCGGCTCCAGCACTCGACCCGCACCCGCCGCTACGACATCTTCAAGCAGTACACGCAGCGCGTGGACGAGCAGTCCGAGCATCTGATGACGCTGCGCGGCCTGTTCCGGCTGAAGTCCGACCGGCCCGCGGTGCCGCTGGACGAGGTCGAGCCCGTCTCCGCGATCGTCCGGCGGTTCTCCACCGGCGCCATGTCGTACGGCTCCATCTCGCGCGAGGCGCACGAGACGCTGGCCGTCGCGATGAACCAGCTCGGCGGCAAGTCCAACACCGGCGAGGGCGGCGAGGACGCCGACCGGCTGTACGACCCGCGGCGCCGCTCGGCGATCAAGCAGGTCGCCTCCGGGCGCTTCGGCGTGACCAGCGAGTACCTGGTCAACGCCGACGACATCCAGATCAAGATGGCGCAGGGCGCCAAGCCCGGCGAGGGCGGCCAGCTGCCCGGCCACAAGGTGTACCCGTGGGTGGCCAGGACCCGGCACTCCACGCCCGGCGTCGGCCTCATCTCGCCGCCGCCGCACCACGACATCTACTCCATCGAGGACCTGGCGCAGCTCATCCACGACCTGAAGAACGCCAACCCGCAGGCCCGCATCCACGTGAAGCTGGTCAGCGAGGTCGGCGTCGGCACGGTCGCGGCCGGGGTGTCCAAGGCGCACGCCGACGTGGTGCTGATCTCCGGCCACGACGGCGGCACCGGCGCCTCCCCGCTGACGTCGCTGAAGCACGCCGGCGGCCCCTGGGAGCTGGGCCTCGCCGAGACCCAGCAGACCCTGCTGCTCAACGGCCTGCGCGACCGCATCGTGGTGCAGACCGACGGCCAGCTGAAGACCGGCCGCGACGTGGTGGTCGCCGCGCTCCTCGGCGCCGAGGAGTTCGGCTTCGCGACCGCGCCGCTGGTGGTCTCCGGCTGCGTGATGATGCGCGTGTGCCACCTGGACACCTGCCCGGTCGGCATCGCCACCCAGAACCCGGTGCTGCGCGAGCGGTACACGGGCCAGGCCGAGTTCGTCGTCAACTTCTTCGAGTTCATCGCCGAGGAGGTCCGCGAGCTGCTGGCCGAGCTGGGCTTCCGCAGCCTGGACGAGGCCGTCGGACACGCCGAGATGCTCGACGTCACCCGCGCCGTCGACCACTGGAAGGCCCAGGGCCTCGACCTGGCGTCGCTGCTGTACGTCCCGGAGCTGCCGGACGGCGCCGCGCGCTACCAGGTCACCGGCCAGGACCACGGCCTGGAGAAGGCGCTCGACAACGAGCTGATCAAGCTCGCCGCGGACGCGCTGGCCGCGCCGTCCGCCGCCCAGGCCCAGCCCGTACGGGCCCGGGTCGCCATCCGCAACATCAACCGGACCGTCGGCACCATGCTCGGCCACGAGGTGACGAAGAAGTTCGGCGGCGCCGGCCTCCCCGAGGACGCGATCGACATCACCTTCACCGGCTCCGCCGGCCAGTCGTTCGGCGCCTTCGTGCCGCGCGGCGTCACGCTGCGGCTGGAGGGCGACGCCAACGACTACGTCGGCAAGGGCCTGTCCGGCGGCCGGCTCGTCGTCCGCCCCGACCGCGGCGCGGACCACCTCGCCGAGTACAGCGTCATCGCGGGCAACACCCTCGCGTACGGCGCCACCGGCGGCGAGATCTTCCTGCGCGGCAAGGTCGGCGAGCGGTTCTGCGTCCGCAACTCCGGCGCGCTCGTCGTCGCCGAGGGCGTCGGCGACCACGGCTGCGAGTACATGACCGGCGGCCACGCCGTCGTCCTGGGCGAGACCGGCCGCAACTTCGCGGCCGGCATGTCCGGCGGCGTCGCGTACATCCTCGACCTCGACCCCGACAACGTCAACGAGGGCAACCTCGCCGCCGTCGAGAAGCTGGCGGACACCGACAGGCAGTGGCTGCACGACGTGGTGCGCCGCCACCACGAGGAGACCGGCTCCACGGTGGCCGCGAGGCTGCTCGACGACTGGGAGGTGTCTGTCGCGCGGTTCAGCAAGGTCTACCCGTCCACGTACAAGGCAGTGCTCACCGCCAAGGACGCCGCTGAGCGGGCCGGCCTCACCGAGGCCCAGACGCACGAGAAGATGATGGAGGCTGCGCTCCATGGCTGACCCCAAGGGCTTCCTGACCACCGGCCGCGAGGTCGCCGAGACCCGGCCCGTCGACGAGCGGGTCAAGGACTGGAACGAGGTCTACGTCCCGGGCTCGCTGCTGCCCGTCATCAGCAAGCAGGCCGGCCGCTGCATGGACTGCGGCATCCCCTTCTGCCACAGCGGCTGCCCGCTCGGCAACCTCATCCCCGAGTGGAACGACTACGCCTACCGCGGGGACTGGACCGCCGCCAGCGAGCGGCTGCACGCGACCAACAACTTCCCGGAGTTCACCGGGCGGCTGTGCCCGGCCCCGTGCGAGACGGCCTGCGTGCTGGGCATCAACCAGCCCGCGGTGACCATCAAGAACGTCGAGGTCACCATCATCGACAAGGCGTGGGAGGCCGGCGCCGTCACGCCGCAGCCGCCGGAGCGGCTGTCGGGCAAGACGGTCGCCGTCGTCGGCTCCGGCCCGGCGGGGCTGGCCGCCGCGCAGCAGCTCACCCGCGCCGGGCACACGGTCGCGGTCTACGAGCGCGCCGACCGGATCGGCGGGCTGCTGCGGTACGGCATCCCCGAGTTCAAGATGGAGAAGCGGCACATCAACCGGCGCGTCGAGCAGATGCGCGCGGAGGGCACCAAGTTCCGTACCGGCGTGGAGATCGGCCGGGACATCGACGCCGCCAAGCTGCGCAAGCGGTACGACGCCGTGGTCATCGCCGCCGGCGCGACCACCGCCCGCGACCTGCCGGTGCCGGGCCGCGAGCTGGGCGGCATCCACCAGGCGATGGACTACCTGCCGCTGGCCAACAAGGTGCAGGAGGGCGACTACGTCGCCCCGCCGATCACGGCGGAGGGCAAGCACGTCGTGGTCATCGGCGGCGGCGACACCGGCGCCGACTGCGTCGGCACCGCGCACCGGCAGGGCGCGGCCTCCGTCACCCAGCTGGAGATCATGCCGCGCCCGTCGGAGGAGCGCCCCGAGGGCCAGCCGTGGCCGACGTACCCGATGACGTACAAGGTCACCTCAGCCCACGAGGAGGGCGGGGAGCGCGTCTACTCGGTCTCCACCACGCACTTCGAGGGCACCGCCCCTGAAGAGGGACAGGCTGTGGGCAACGTGGCCTTCCTGCACCTGGTCGAGGTGGAGTTCAGGGACGGGAGGTTCGAGCCGGTGCCGGGCACCGAGAGGAAGATCCCGGCCGAGCTGGTCACCCTGGCCATGGGCTTCACCGGGGTGGACCGCGACAACGGGCTGGTCGAGCAGCTGGGCCTGGAGCTGGACGCGCGCGGCAACGTCGCCCGCGACGCCGACTACGCCACCAGCGTCCCCGGCGTCTTCGTCGCCGGCGACGCCGGGCGCGGCCAGTCGCTGATCGTCTGGGCCATCGCCGAGGGCCGTTCGGCGGCGCGCGGCGTGGACCGTATGCTGACCGGCGCGAGCGAACTGCCGGCGCCCATCCGGCCGACGGACCGGGCACTGGCCGTCTGACGCCGGCCCGGCCAGATGTCCCGTACAACGACGTACGGAACTGCAAGACCCGCGGCGCCCGCCTCTCCCCGACCGTTGAGGCGGGCGCCGCGGCGTGCCCGCCGGGGGCGGGTGAGGCGGGTGGGACGGTTGCGGTCTGGTGCGGCGGGGTGCCGAGCGGCTACCTTCCCGGGAGGTGCGCGGTCATGCAACTCCCGTACGTATCCCAGGAGTCCACATGCTCCACTTGCTCAGACGGCGCTGGACCGCACCGCTGTTCCTGACCCTGAGTCTCGTCCTGTTCGCCCCCCTGACGGCGTCCGCCGCCCCCGAACCGACCGTCACCGGTTCGGACGGCGCGGCCGCCGCAGTCCCGCTGGAGGAACTGGCGGTGACCACCACCCAGGTGGCCTTCGGCCTGCGCCGGCCCATCGACATCGCCGCGCCCGACGACGGCAGCGGCCGGCTCTTCATCGCCGAGAAGCGCGGCACCGTGCGCGCGTACCACCCGGACACCGGCCTGGCCGAGGACTTCGTCGCCGACCTCACCGACGTCGTCGACGAGTCCGGCAACGAGCGCGGGCTGCTCTCCATCCTCCCCGACCCGGCGTTCCCCGAGGTGCGGGACCTGTACGTCCTCTACACCGCGCTGCCCGACGGCGCGGTCACCCTGGCCCGCTACGGGCTCGACGACGGCGGCCTGGAGGTGCTGCTCTCCCAGGAGCACGCCGAGCAGTGGAACCACAACGGCGGCACGCTCGCCTTCGGCCCGGACGGCTATCTGTACTGGACCATCGGGGACGGCGGCGGCGCCGGCGACCCGTACGACAGCGGCCAGCGGCTCGACACCCTGCTCGGCAAGATGGTGCGCATCGACGTCAGCCGGACCTGCGGCGACCAGCCGTACTGCGTGCCGGAGGACAACCCGTTCGTGGGCGTCCCGGACGCCCGCCCGGAGATCTGGGCGTACGGGCTGCGCAACCCGTGGCGCTTCTCCTTCGACCCCGCGGACGGCTCGCTGTGGCTCGGTGACGTCGGCCAGGGGGCCTGGGAGGAGATCAACCACGTCGCCCGTCCGGAGCAGGCCGGTGCGAACTTCGGCTGGTCCTGCCGCGAGGGCCTCGTGGTCTTCGACGAGGCGCAGTGCGCCGACGGCGCCGAGTACACCGACCCCGTCTTCACCTACTCCCCGTACACCGGCGGCTGCGCCGTCGTCGGCGGCCGGGTCTACCGCGGCGAGCAGTTCGCCGACCTGGTCGGCGGCACGTACATCGGCACCGACTACTGCTCCTCCGCGGTCTGGGCGCTGCGCGAGGACGGCGAGGGCGGCTACGAGCAGGCGGAGATCGGCCGGTTCCCCACCCAGATCACGGACGTCGGCGAGACGGTCGACGGCGAGTTCTACCTCGTCAACGACCTGCCGGGCGGGCTGCACAAGGTCGCCTTCGAACAGCAGCAGCCGACCTGCCGGATCGACCTCACCTCGACGACCTGGGGCGGCGGCCTGACCGCGGATCTGACGCTCACCAACACGGGCAGCGCGCCGGTCGACGGCTGGACGCTGACGTTCCCGCTCGTTCTGGGCCAGACCGTGATCTCGGACTGGAACACCGACCTCGTGCAGCTCAGCAACATGGTCAGGGCGTCCAACGGCACCCACAACGCGGTTATCGAACCGGGGGAGAGTATTTCCCTGGGCTATCTGGTCAGCCATACGGGTGACGTTTCGCCGCCGGCACGCGCCAACCTCAACGGCGACGCCTGCGCTCTGACCCCCTCCGAGGTCCAGGTCGGCTGATCCCGTTGAGATAGCAAGCGCTTCACGCACGCCCCCGGTCGTACGCCGGGGGCGTGCGGCGCAAAAGAGGCGATGATAGTTTCGGCTGCACCATATGCAACGCTTTCGACTGCACAGCGCGCAACGCCAATGGTCGGACAATTGTCGGGTGGACGTTTCGGCGACGGCTCAGACAACGGTTCGGCATCACCTCGAAACCACCCTTGACCCTGGTTAAACCACTCCATAGCGTCCTGCTGGTCTAGACAAGTTCAGGTTCGGCTCACTGAGGAGCGGGAGCGGTTCATGCGGAAGTTCGTCATCGGCGCAGTGAGCGCCGCAATGGTGCTGGGGCTCGCCGCCTGTGGCAGCGACTCCGACGACGAGGGCGGCGGCGGTGACGCTCTGGACGGCAAGGGCAAGACCCTCGACGTCTGGATCATGAAGGGGACCAACCCCGACGCCGACCCGTTCTTCGCCAAGCTGAACAAGGAATTCGAGAAGAAGACCGGTGCCAAGGTCAACGTCGAATACCAGCAGTGGGAGAGCGCCCAGCGCAAGTTCACCACCGCGATCGAGGGCGGCCCGGACCAGGTGCCCGACGTCGCCGAGGTCGGCACCACCTGGGTGCCGCAGTTCGCCGAGACCGGCGGCCTGGTCGACGTCACCGACGAGGTGAAGGCGGCCGGGCTCGACCAGGACCTGGTCGAGGGCCTGAAGGACGCGGGCACGCTGGACGGCAAGCAGTACGGCATGCCCTGGTACGCGGGCGTCCGCGGCCTCGTCTACCGCAAGGACGTCTTCGACAAGCACGGTCTGAAGCCCCCGACGAACTGGGAGGAGCTTCGGGACGTCGCGCTGACGCTGAAGAAGGAGGAGCCGGACATGATCCCGTTCCCCGTCGCCGGCGGGGCGGAGATGTTCGCGATGCCCTTCGTCTGGGGCGCCGGCGGCGACGCGGCCGTGCAGGAGGGCGACACCTGGAAGTCCGCCATCAACTCGCCGGAGTCCGTCGAGGGCCTGCAGTTCTACACCGACCTGGCGACGAAGGACGGCCTGTCCCCGGCGAAGGTCACCACCTGGCGCGAGGACGAGGTGGCCCAGGAGTTCACCAAGGGGAACGTCGCCATGACGATCTCCGGCAACTGGACCCCCAAGACCTTCCTCGACGAGGCCCCCGAGCTGGAGGGCAAGATCGCTGCCGCGCCGATCCCCGGCCAGGACGGCGGCATGAGCCCGTCGTTCCTCGGCGGCTCCTACCTGTCGACCTTCGACAGCGACAAGAAGGAGCTGGCCTGGGAGTACGTCAAGATGGCCACCACCGGCAAGTTCGCCGCCGAGTGGGCCGAGCAGACGAACTACTTCCCGGGCACCAACACCGAGCTGGAGAAGATCGCCGCGGAGGGCGACCCGCTGGTCGAGCCGTTCGCCAAGCAGATGATGGAGGCCGGCGCGACCGTCCCGAAGACGACCGCGTACGGCGAGATCCAGGCCAGCCAGGTGGTGCTGAAGCTGGTGCAGTCCGTGCTCAAGGGCGACGCGAGCGTCCAGGAGGCCGCGGACAAGGCGGCCGGCGAGATGGACGACATCTTCGCCAAGTCCGAGTAGACCACCGCATCGGACAGGGACACGGAAGCACACCGTGAAGGAATCGCTCACCGCCGAGGCCGCGATTGCTCCCCCGAAGGAGCCGTCGCGGCCCGGCCGCACATCCGCCGACGCCGCGCGCCGCCGCAAGCGGCTGGTGACGCTGACCCGGCCCTGGCTGCTGCTGGCACCCGCCCTCGCGGTGCTCGCCGGGCTGCTGCTGTGGCCGCTGATCGAGGTCGGCAAGCTGTCGCTGCAGGAGTACGAGGTCAAGTTCGGCGGCGGCGTCGGCACCTGGGTCGGCTTCGACAACTACGCGAACCTGCTCTCGAACGAGCTGCTGTGGCGCACGGTCCTGCCGAACACGGTGTTCTTCGCGTTCGCCTGCGTGGTCCTCACCGTGGCCTTCGGCACCGCCGTCGCGCTGCTGCTCAACCGCCTGGGCACCACCTGGCGGGTGATCTGCTCCACCGCGATCATGGCCGCCTGGGCGATGCCCGCGGTCACCGGCACGTACGTCTGGGTGTGGCTGTTCGCGCCGGAGGACGGGCTGATGAGCCGGATCGCCGGCGGACTCGGCCTGATCGACCCGGAGACCACCAACTGGTTCACCGACCGGCTCGCCTTCTACGCCATCGCCACCCTGAACGTCATCCACCACGGCTTCCCCTTCGTCGCCATCACCGTGCTCGCGGGCCTGATGACGGTGCCGAAGGAGCTGTACGAGGCGGGGATGATCGACGGGGCGAGCGCCTGGCAGCGGTTCTGGCGCATCACCGTGCCGGCGCTGCGGCCGATCTTCCTGGTCGTGACCATCCTCTCCACCATCTGGGACTTCAAGGTCTTCACCCAGATCTTCCTCATGCCCGGCGGCAGCGGAAGCAACGAGGACGTCATGAACCTCGGCGTGTACTCCTACATCGAGGCGTTCGCCAAGGACGACTACGGATCCGGCGCCGCCGCGGCCGTGCTGCTCACGCTGCTGCTCATCGCCATCACCCTCGTTTACATCCGCACGCTCTTCCGCCAGGGGGAGGAGGACCTGTGAAGCGCACCTCGACCGCCTCGCGCGTCGGCCTCCCGGCCGCCGTCGCGGGACTGCTGATCTTCACCCTCTTCCCCGTCTACTGGATGATGAGCACCGCGCTCGACCCGCGGGCCTCCTCCCGGGGCTCGGACCTGCTGCCCAGCGGGGTGTCGTTCGAGCACTTCAGCCGGGTGTGGAACGAGGGGAACTTCGACCGCTACCTGCTGAACTCGGCGATCGTCGGCCTCGGCACCATCCTGGCCGCCGGCGCGCTGGCGCTGTTCGCGGCGGTGGCCGTGGCCCGCTTCCGGTTCACGTTCCGCACCTCCGTGCTGATCATGATCCTGATCGTGCAGATGGTGCCGCTGGAGGCGCTGGTCATCCCGCTCTTCCTGCAGATGCGCGACTACGAGATGCTCAACAGCCTGCTCGGGCTGACGATCGTCTACATCGCGCTGTCGCTGCCGTTCGCGATCTGGACGCTGCGCGGGTTCGTCGCCACGGTGCCGAAGGAGGTCGAGGAGGCGGCGTACATCGACGGCTGCACCTGGCCGCGGATGTTCTGGTCGGTGCTGCTGCCGCTCGTGGCGCCGGGACTGGTGGCCACCAGCGTGTTCGCGTTCATCACCGCCTGGAACGAGTTCATCTTCGCGTACGTCTTCATGCAGGACAGCGACAAGTACACGGCGGCCGTCGGGATCTACCAGTTCTTCGGCGAGAACGACACCGCGTGGGGCCCGGTGATGGCCAGCTCCACGCTGGTCACGCTGCCGGTGCTGATCTTCTTCGTGATCGTGCAGCGGCGGCTGGCGTCCGGGCTGGCGGCGGGCGCGATCAAGGGCTGAGGAGCGCGGCCCGTACCGGCGCGGCGCGTACCGGCCCGCGTGCCCCGGTCACGTGTCGCACTCCAGCACCGCCTTGCACAGCCCGCAGCGCGCCCGGACGTGCCCGCGCACCGGCACCCGGATCCGCTGGTGGCAGACGGGGCACGGGAACGACACCCGCAGTGGAGGGCCGTTCTCGAAGGCGTAGCCGTCCTCGGGGGCGGCGGTCGTCGTCAGGCCGCCGCCGCCCGCCCGCGCGAACAGCTCCTGCGCCCGCCGGCGGTCCTTGGCGTACCGGCGCCGCCCGAGGCGCCCGTTCGCCGTCAGCGGCGGCCGCTGGGCGTCGCGGCGGGCCACCCGCATGCCGGCGGTGTACGCCTCGTACGCCTGCGGGCTGGTGAACCAGGTCTCCGGGTTCTCGCCGAAGGCGACGGCCCGCTTGGCGACGACGTAGCCGAACTCCTCGGGCGTGAGGTAGCCGAACCGCTGCGAGGCGCCGCCGCCCTCCCGGAAGGCGTCCAGGAGCAGCCAGCCGGCGCCGAGGTAGGCGGTCGCGGTGTCGGTGAGGACCTCGTTCTCTGCGGTGCCGGGGAAGGACAGCCCCAGGCGGTCGAGGTAGACGTGCATCACCTCGTGCGCGAGCGCCCCGCCGACGTCCCGAGGGTGGTCGCGGAAGCGGGGGTTCAGCTCGACGAAGTACTCGGGTCCCGCGGCCAGCTCCACCACCGCGGCCTCGGGCATGTCGCGGAAGCCGACGATCATGCGCGCGTCCGGCAGCTGCAGGTGCTGCACCAGGGCGCGCGCCACCCGCTGGACGCCGAGGTGCAGGTCCTCGCCGGGGGCCAGGGCCACGTCGGCGGCGGGGACGCTGACGGCGAAGTTGGCGTGCAGGAAGTCCGCGGTGATCCGCCGGTAGAGCGCCGTCAGGGCCGACCGCACGGTCCGCAGATGCGGAAATCCGTGCACCACCGCGCTTGCGCTGCCCACCGGCGACCCCCAGGGTGTCCGACTCCCGACCACTCTACGGGGCACCGCCCCACGGCCCCCGGCGACGTATCGTGACGCGCATGAGTCCCCACATCGCCACCAACACCCGGGTCGACCTCGCCGGGCTGCTCGACTTCGTACGGCCCCGGCACCGGGCCCTGCTGCTCACCCGGCGGGCCGACGGCTCGCCGCAGGCGTCGCCGCTGACCTGCGGGGTCGACGACGCGGGGCGGATCGTCGTCTCCACCTACCCGGAGCGGGCCAAGACGCGCAACGCGCGGCGGGACCCGCGGGTCGGGATCGTGGTGCTGTCCGAGGAGTGGAACGGGCCGTGGGTCCAGGTCGACGGCGCGGCGGAGGTGATCGACGCGACGGAGGACGTGGAGCCGTTCGTGGAGTACTTCCGCAACATCTCCGGGGAGCACCCGGACTGGGACGAGTACCGCCGGGCCATGGTGCGGCAGGGGAAGTCGCTGATCCGGATCACGCCGGAGCGGTGGGGTCCGGTGGCCACCGGCGGCTTTCCGGCGCGGCTGGCGGAGGGGGCGTAGCCCCGGCTCCGCCCGCCGGCCCCGGACCACCCCCGCCCCCTGGCCACCTGCCCGTCCATGGACGAAGATCGACGGTGCCCGGGCCCGGCGCCCGGACGGGTGCGGGGACTCGGCGGCGGCGAACGCGAGGAGGGCGGGCGATGAGCAAGCACACCTGGGTGCGCTACTTCACCCCCGGCCCGGTGCACCGCAAGCTCGGCCTGGTCTGCCTCGGCGTCGGCCTGCAGTACGGCGACCTCCCGGACGTCGGGCCGCGGACGCTCGACCACCACGTCGCCGTCGTCGTCAGCAGCGGGCGCGGCTGGTTCCGCGGCGGCGGCGGGCCGGTGCTGGACGTGGTGGCCCCCGCGCTGCTGTGGCTCGTCCCCGGCGCCGTCCACCACTACGGGCCCGACCCGGCGACCGGCTGGGACGAGGCCTTCGTCGACTTCACCGGCTCCGCCGTGGCCGCGTACACCGAGCTGGGCTACGTCCAGCCGGAGCGGCCCGTCGTGCCGCTCAGCGACGCCACCGGGCCGCGCACCGTCGTCACCCGCATCGCCCGCGCCGCCCGCCGCGGCAACCCGATGCTGGAGGTCGAGACGTCCGCGGCCGTGCACGACCTGCTCGTCGCGCTGCGCCGGGCGCGCGCGGACATGGCACCGGACGGCGACCCGGTGCTGCCGGCGCTGGCGCGCGACGCCTTCCTGCCGCTGTCCGTCGCCGAGCACGCGGCGCGGCACGGGATGACGACCGCGGAGCTGCGCTCGGCGGTGCGGCGGGCGGCGGGGTGCAGCCCCAAGGACTACCTGCTGGGGATACGGCTCGGGCGGGCGAAGGAGCTGCTCGCCGCCACCGAGCTGCCCATCGCGGCGGTCGCCCGGCGGGTGGGGTACGACGACCCGGCGTACTTCTCCCGGCTGTTCACCCGCCGGGTGGGGGTGGCACCGGTGCGCTTCCGCGACCAGCAGGGGCGTACGGCGCCGGGCGGCTGGAGCGACCGGCCCCCGGAGCCGGGGGACCCGCCCGTCGCGGAGGACGCCCCGCGGGCGCCGGGCGCCGGGGGACCGGGGTAGGCCGGGCACCCGGACCGGTCCGGCGGACCGGTCAGCCGGGCCGTACCAGGCGGGTGTCGTACGCGAAGATCACCGCCTGCACCCGGTCCCGGGCACCGGTCTTGCCGAGGATCCGGCCGACGTGCGTCTTGACCGTCGACTCGGCGAGGTGCATCCGCTCGGCGATCTCGCCGTTCGTCCAGCCCAGCGCGACGGCCCGCAGCACCTCCCGCTCCCGGTCGGTGAGCACCGCCAGCCGCGGGTCCGGGCCCGCGGCGGCGGGCTCGCCGCCGGCGGGCAGCAGGTGCGCGTAGCGCTCGATGAGCCGGCGGGTCAGCGCCGGCGCGACGACCGCCTCGCCGGAGGCCACCGCGCGGATCCCGGCGAGCAGTTCGTCCGGCATCGCGTCCTTGACGAGGAACCCGCTGGCGCCGGCGCGCAGCCCGGCGAAGGCGTACTCGTCGAGGTCGAACGTCGTCAGGATCAGCACCCGGGTCCGGCCGCCGGAGGCGGCGATGCGGCGGGTGGCCTCGATGCCGTCGAGGCCGGGCATGCGGACGTCCATGAGGACGACGTCCGGCCGCAACTCGGCGGCCAGCCGCACCGCTTCGGCCCCGCCGCCCGCCTCGCCGGCGACGGCCATGTCGTCCTGGGTCTCCAGCAGCATCCGGAAGCCGAGCCGCTGCAGGGCGTGGTCGTCGGCGATCAGCACGCTGGTCACGGGGTCGCCTCCGGCGGGGATCCGGGGGCGGGCGGCCTGCCGGGCGGGGCCGGGCTGCCGGGGGCGGACGGGGAGTTCCGCGGAGGGACGGGGTCGGGGAGGTCTGGAGCGGCGGACGGGGAGAGGATACGGGACGCGGGTCGGCGGCGGTGGTGTCCGTCCGCGGGCGCCGGGTTCGCCGGAGGCGGCAGCGTCGCGCGGACCCGCCAGCCGCCGCCCGGTGCGGGGCTCGCGGAGAGGGTGCCGTCGTAGACGGAGGCGCGCTCGCGCATGCCCGCGATGCCCCGGCCGCCCGCGGCGGCCCGCCCGGCGGGGCCGTCCGTCGATTCGGCGCCGTGCGAGGACGTCTCCTCGCCCGCGGATCCGCCGCCGGTCGCGGCCTCGGGCTCCCGCCGCCCGCGTCCGCCCGCGCTCCCGCCCTGGTCGCCACCGCCTCGCCCGGAGGGCGCCCCCGTGTCCGTCACCTCGATCTCCGCCCCGCCGGCCGCGCAGTCGAGCCGCACGGCCGCGGTCGCGCCGCCGCCCGCGTGCTTCAACGTGTTCGTCAGCGCCTCCTGCACGATCCGGTACACCGTCAACTGCCGCCCCTCCGACAGCGTTCCCGAGTCGCCGCGCACCGTGCAGCGCACCGGCAGCCCCGCCTCCCGTACCCGCTGCAGCAGCGGCTCCAGCTCCGCCAGCCCCGGCTGCGGCGCGAGGTGCGCGGGCCCGGGGCCGGGGCCCTGCTCGTGCAGGACGCCCAGCAGCCGGCGCAGCTCGCCCAGCGCCTCCCGGCCGGTGGCGGAGATCGCCTCCAGCGCCTGCGCGGGCCGCTCCGCGGACCGTGCCGTGCGGCCCCCGCGGGCGGCGTACGCGCCGCCGTCCGCGAGGCCGACGATCACCGAGAGGTTGTGCGCCACGATGTCGTGCATCTCGCGGGCGATCCGGGCGCGTTCGGCCGCCGCGGCGAGCCGCGCCCGCTGGTCGCGCTCGACCTCCAGCCGTTCGGCCCGGTCGAGCAGCGAGGCGACGTACTCGCGTCTGGTACGTGTGGTGATGCCGCCCATCACGATCGTCGCGACGATGGCGACCACCGGCACGTATGCGCGGGCGACGTTCTCCGGCGGGTCGCGCAGCACCTCCGCGCCGATCTCCGCGGCAATGATCGCGGCGACCCACAGCAGCCGTGAGAGCGGCAGCCGCAGCGCCACGTTGTACAGGGCCACGCCGATGGCCATCACGGACGCGAGCGCCAGGTGGTACGCGTCGTGGACGAAGGTCAGCGCGGCGACGCCGCAGAACATCGCGAACGGATACCGCCGGCGCCACGGCAGCGTCAGCACCATGCCCACCTGGAGGAGCCACGGCACCGCCATCGGCACCGACGCCAGCTCAGCGGAGTCCGCGCCGGACCCTTCCGGGGAGTCCTCACGCCATTCGCCGAGGGTGAGCTGGACGAAGCCGGGGAAGGCGACGAGGCAGGCCAGCCCCACGTCCCACAGGGACGGGTGGCGGGCGTCGAAGGCCCGTATGCGCTGCGCGGCCGCGTGGATCCGGTGCGTGGGCGGCGGCTCCGGCACCGCCCCCGGGCCTCCGCCCGGGGGCGTCCTCTCCGCCTTCCGCGCCCGCGCTCCCTGTGCCGTCTCCGCCGTCACTGCCCTCCGCACCACCCCTCGTCACCGGCCTGCGCCGTTGTCCGCCCGCGGCCCGCCGAAACTCCGGTCACGGCCGCCTCTCCGGCCCGTGCCCCCGGCCCGTGCCCCGGCCCATCGTCGCCCGGCGGGTTCTCAGACGTCACTACGCCGGAGCCGCAGCGCCGCCGCGGCCAGCCCGGCCGCCGTCCAGACGGCCATGCTGACGAGCGCGGCGCCGACCCCCGGCAGGTCCGGCGCCGGGTGGGCGGCCGCCAGCGGCTGCATGGCGGCCAGCGGCGTGTACGCCACGGCGTCCTCGACCCACCCGTACGGCAGCAGCGGAGCCACGTTCGGCACCACCATCAGCACCCCCACGAAGGCCCCGATCGACGCCGGGGTGCTGCGCAGCAGCGCCCCGACCGCCACCCCGAGCACGGCGATCAGCGCCGCCCCCACGGCCGTGGTGAGCAGCGCCCGCGCCACGCCGGGGTCGCCGAGGCCGGCGGCGATGGGGGTGTCGGCGAGGAACGCCTGCGCCAGCGGGAACGTCGCGAGCGCCGTCGCCAGCATCAGGACGAAGCTCACCGCGCCGAAGACGGCCGCCTTGGCCCACAACACGGGGAGCCGGCGCGGCACGGCCGCCATCGTGGACCGCACCATCCCCGTCGACCACTCGCCGGCGGTGGTGAGGATTCCCAGCACGGGCAGGATGAGCAGGCCGAAGTTCAGGCCGAGCAGGGTGACCTCGACGGGATCCTGGGGACCGTCGCCGCCGCCGTCGGTGAACGTGGCGCCGACGGCGACGCCGAGGCCGACGGCGAGCACGACGACGGCCGCCAGCGAGTACCAGGTGGAGCGGAGCGACCACAGCTTCGACCACTCCGAGCGCAGCACGCCCGGATACGTCACGCGGTAGCCGCCCGCGCCGCCGCGGGCACCGGTGCCCGCGCCGCCCGGGCCGGGCGCGACCAGGGACGGGGTGCTCATGCGGCGACCTCCGCCGGCCGGCCCGCGCCGTGCGCGTGGTACTCGACGGCGTCCCGGGTCAGCTCCATGAACGCCTCCTCCAGCGACACCCGGTGGGGCGTCAGCTCGAACAGCGGCACGCCGTGCGCGGCGGCCGTCAGCCCGATGTCCTCCGCGCCCGCGCCGCGGACCCGCAGCACGCCCGGCGCGTCCGAGGCGACCTCCACGCCGGGGCCGGCCAGCAGCTCCCGCAGCCGGCCCGCCTCCGGCGACGTCACCGACACCTCGTCGTGCCCGGCGGACCGTACGAACTCCGCCACCGTCGTGTCCGCGAGCAGCCGGCCGCGGCCGACGATGACCAGGCGCTCGGCGGTCAGCGCCATCTCGCTCATCAGGTGCGACGAGACGAACACCGTGCGCCCCTGCGCCGCCAGCTCCTTGAGCAGGGTGCGGATCCACCGCACGCCCTCAGGGTCGAGGCCGTTGACCGGCTCGTCCAGCACGACGGCCGCCGGGTCGGCGAGCAGCGCCGCGGCGATGCCGAGCCGCTGCCCCATGCCCAGCGAGAACCCGCCCGCGCGCTTGCGCGCCGCACCGGCCAGCCCCACCGCCTCGATCACCTCCGCCACCCGGCTGCGCGGGATGCCGTGGGTCAGGGCGAGCGCGAGCAGGTGCTTGTAGGCGCTGCGCCCGGTGTGCACGGACCGCGCCTCCAGCAGCGTTCCGACCTCGGCGAGGGGCGCCGGATGCCGCGCGTAGTGGCGCCCGTTCACCGTGACGGAGCCGCTGGTCGGCGCATCCAGGCCCACGATGAGGCGCATCGTGGTGGACTTGCCGGCGCCGTTGGGCCCGAGGAAGCCGGTGACGGTCCCCGGGCGCACGGTGAAGGTCAGGTCGTCGACGGCGGTCTTCTCGCCGTACCGCTTGGTGAGCCCGCGTACTTCGATCGTCATACCGGGGACGCTAGGCCGGGCGGCCGCGCGGATCGTCCGACCACGGCCCGCATCTGCGTGCGGCCGTAGTACCACGGGAGGACCCCGTCACCGCCCGGGCGCACCCCCGCCGCTCAGCAGGGCTTCTCCTCCCGCGCCGGGTCCGCGGACGCCGCGCCGTCCGCCGGCACGCGCCCGCCGGCCGCGACGACGCCCGCACCGCGGCCCGTACCCCGCCGGCGCGAGACCGCCACGCCCGCCAGGCACAGCGCGCCGCCCACCAGCGTCAGCGTCTCCGGCACCTCGCCCAGCGCCGCCCAGGACATCAGCACCACCAGCGCCGGCACCGCGTACGTCGTGGCGCCCATCTTCCCCGCCGTGGTCCGCGCCAGCGCGTACGCCCACGTCGTGAACGCCAGCGCGGTCGGGAAGACGCCCAGATACACCATGTTGGCCGTGGCCGACAGCGGCGCGTCGCCCAGCTGTCCCGCCAACTGCCCCGCGAACGGCAGGCAGAGCACCGCGCCCGTCATGCAGCCGTAGGCCGTGGCCTGCAGCGGCGAGGCGTGCGCGAGCGCCGGCTTCTGGCTGACGACACCGCTCGCGTACGTCGCCGCCGCGAGCAGGCACAGCAGGACGCCGCCGAGCGAGGAAGACCCCCCGTCGGACGTGGATATGCCGACCACCACGGCGCCCGCGAAGGCCACGCAGAGCCCGGCCACCAGCATCGGCGGGAAGCCCTCCTTGAGCAGCCAGCCGCTGAGCAGCGCGATGAGCATCGGCCCGACGTTCACGACCATGGCGGCCGTGCCCGCGTCGACGAGCTGCTCCCCCCAGTTGAGCGCGACCATGTACACCCCGAACCAGAGCGCGCCCGAGACGGCGATGCCCGGCCACGCCGCGCGCGGCGGCAGCCCCTCGCGGCGCACCGCGAGGATCAGCGCCAGCGCGGCGGAGCCCGCCAGCAGCCGTCCCAGCGCCAGCGCGCCGGGGCTGAAATGCTCGCCCGCGTCCCGGATCGAGACGAACGCCGACGCCCACAGCACCACCGTCACCGACGCCGCGGCCATCGCCCGCCGATCCGCCCCCGCCTGCACGTTTCCAGCCATGCCCAGCAACCTAACAGCCGGCACCGACAACGGCTCCGCCCCTGTTACGGTGGCCGCATGACCGACCACTCCACGTCCCCGTCGGCCATGGACGGCCTCTCCGACGCCGCCGTACGAGCCGAGCTCGACCGGCTCCGCGACAGCATCGACAACATCGACGCGGCCGTCGTGCACATGCTCGCCGAACGCTTCAAATGCACCCAGCAGGTGGGCCGCCTCAAGGCCACCCACCACCTGCCGCCCGCCGACCCGGCCCGCGAGGCCCGGCAGATCACCCGCCTCCGCGAGCTGGCGGAGAGCGCCAAGCTCGACCCCGCCTTCGCGGAGAAGCTGCTGAACTTCATCATCGCCGAGGTCATCCGGCACCACGAGACCATCGCCAACTCCTCCGCCCCTTAAGCCCCGGCCCCGTAGCCCCGCGGGCCCCCGCGTCGTACGCCGCGAAGCCGGTCTCCGGCAGCAGCCAGCCCTCCTCGCGGAAGATCCGCGTCCCCGCCTCCCGCGCCGCCGCGTCGGCGCCCGCGCGGGCGACCCAGTGGCGGGGCGTCGGGCCGAGGAGGTCGCGGAGGCGGGGGGAGGCGGTGAGGAGGCGGGACAGCAGGGCGGGCTGGTCCGGGGTGTGGGGGAGCGGTCGGTGCCCGGGGCCGGCCAGCACGCCGCGGGCGTTGAAGTAGACGTACGCGCCCGGCACCGGCTCCCCGGTGGGGAGCCGCACCGGGAACTTTGCGGCCGGCAGCCGCGCGCGGCCGTAGTTCGGCAGCTCCGTGCCGTCCACGGCGTCCAGTTGCGCGTCGTCCAGCCACGTGATCCACAGCCGCGCCCCGGCGGACTCGTCGGCGTACGGGGCCGCCGCCACGTACCCCGGGCCGCTGATGTGCGCCGAGACGCCCACGCCGACGCCGCGGACCGTCGCCGGCGTGAGCGGCACGACCGCCGGCGGCGCGAGGCGCGTCAGCTTGTGGCGCAGCTGCCCCGGGGCCGCGTTCGAGCCCAGCGCCAGCACCGGGAACCGCTCCGCGGCCGGGGCCTGCCCCAGCGCCGCCAGCGTCTCGTCCAGCCCCGCGTCCGTACCGTCGTCCCCGGCCACCCGCCACCGCCCCACCCCGCCGGGCACGGGCCGCAGCGGCAGCAGCAGGTCGCCGGCGAGCAGCGCGGGGCCGGGCGCCGGCGGCCCCGGATAGGCCAGCGGCTCCAGCAGGGGCACGGTCGCGAGGCCCAGCGCCTCCAGGGTTCTGTCCGGCACGCCGTGCAGCGTAGCCGCGCGGGCCGCGCGCCCGGTGCTCCCGGCGCCGGTCCGGGGTCCGGCGCCGCCGGGGTGTCGTCGTACCCGCAGGTGGTGAGGCAGCATAAGCCCCATGCCCGCACTTACCCGCGCCGAGGCGCAGTTCCGCGCCGGCCTCCTCGACGTCCGCCACTACGCCGTCGACCTCGACCTGACGCGCGGTGAGGAGGTCTTCGGCAGCAGCACCGCCATCGCCTTCGCCGCCCGCGCGGCAGGGGACACGTTCGTCGAGATCAAGCCCGCCGAGCTGGTACGCGTCACGCTCGACGGACGGGACCTGGACACCGGCGCGCTAGCGGACGGCCGCCTCCCGCTGCACCTCGACTCGGGCGAGCACGAACTGCGCGTCGAGGCCGCCATGCGCTACTCGCGCACCGGCGAGGGCATGCACCGCTTCACGGACCCCGCGGACGGCGAGACGTACGTCTACACCCAGCTCTTCCTCGACGACGTGCAGCGCGTCTTCGCCGCCTTCGACCAGCCGGACCTGAAGGCCGTCTTCGACGTCTCCGTCACCGCGCCCGCCGGCTGGACCGTCCTCGGCAACGGCATCGCCCACCGGGATCCGGAAACCGACCCGGACGCCGCCCCGGACACCGGCACCGGGGCCGGCCCCGCCGCCGGTGCCCGCTGGCGCCTCACCCCCACCCCGCCGATCGCCACCTACCTCGTCGCCGTCGCCGCCGGCCCCTGGCACTCCGTCCGCACCGAGCACGCCGACCTGCCCTTCGGCCTGCACTGCCGCCGTTCGCTCGCCGCCCACCTCGACGCCGACGCCGACGAGCTGTTCGACGTCACCCGCCGCTGCTTCGACCGCTACCACGAGCGGTTCTCCGAGCCGTACCCCTTCGACTCCTACGACCAGGCGTTCGTCCCCGAGTTCAACGCCAACGCCATGGAGAACCCGGGGCTGATCACCTTCCGCGACGAGTTCGTCTACCGCTCCGCCGTCACCGACACCGAGCGCCAGACCCGCGCCATGGTGATCGCGCACGAGATGGCGCACATGTGGTTCGGCGACCTGGTCACGCTGCGCTGGTGGGACGACATCTGGCTGAACGAGTCCTTCGCCGAGTACATGGGCTACCAGATCCTCTCCGAGGCCACCCGCTTCACCGGCACCTGGACCGACTTCGCCGTCGCCCGCAAGAGCTGGGGGTACGACGCCGACCAGCGGCCCTCCACCCACCCCGTCGCCCCGCCGCGCGTGCCCGACAGCGCCTCCGCGCTGCAGAACTTCGACGGCATCTCGTACGCGAAGGGCGCCAGCGCGCTGCGCCAACTCGTCGCCTGGATGGGCGAGAAGGACTTCTTCGCCGGGCTCGGCGACTACTTCACCCGGCACCGGTTCGGCAACGCCACCCTCGCCGACTTCATCGAGTCCATGGCCCGCGCCTCCGGCCGCGACGTGCCCGAGTGGGCCGACGCCTGGCTGCGCACCACCGGCGTCGACACCTTCCGGCCGGAGACCTGGGAGGGCGACGACGACGTGTGGGTGCTGGAGGTCGAGCACACCGGGCGGCGCCCGCACCGGCTGGACGTCGGCCTCTACGACGAGGACCCCGGCGAGCCCGGCCGCATGGCGCTGCGCGAGCGGCTGGAGCACGACTACGACGCCGACCTCGGGCTGAAGTCCGTATCGGCCGAGGGGCGGGCGCCCGACCTCGTCCTCCTCAACGACGGGGACCTCACCTACGCCAAGATCCGCCTGGACGGCCGCTCCCGCGAGACCGCGCTGCGCTGCCTGTCCGGCATCCCCGACCCGCTCAGCCGGGCCGTGCTGTGGAACGCCGCCCGCGACATGGTCCGCGACGCCGAACTCCCGCCCGCCGACTACCTCCGGGCCGCCGCCGCGCATCTGCCGGCCGAGGCCGACCTCGCCGTCGTCCAGGCCGTGCTGGCCTTCGCCCGCGGCCCGGTCGCCGACGACTACGTACCCGACGCCGACCGGCCCGCGGCCCGCGCGACCGTCGCCGCGATCTGCCGCGAACTGCTGCGCCGCACCGACGAGGGCGCCGACCCCGGGCTCCGGCTCGCGGCGCTGCGCACCCTCATCGACTGCGCCGACGAGCCCGACGAGGTACGCGACTGGCTCGCCGCCGGCACCGCACCCGGCGGCCCGGTGCTCGACCCCGACCTGCGCTGGCGCTGCCTCAAGCGGCTCGCCGTCCTCGGCGCCGTCGGGCCGGACCGGATCGAGGCGGAGGTCGCCCGCGACCCCGGCGCCTCCGCCCAGGAGGGCGCGGCGCGGTGTCTGGCCGCGCTGCCGGGGGCCGACGCGAAGGCGGCGGCCTGGGCGGCGATGTACGGGGACGGGGGTGCGGCCGGCACCGGGGAGCCGTCCAATTACCTGTTCACCGCCACCGCCCGCGGCTTCTGGCAGCCGGAGCACCGCGAGGTGCTGGCGCCGTACGTGCCGCGCTGGTTCGCCGAGACCCCGGCGCTCGCCGCGCGCCGCGGAGCCGCCATCGCCGCGGCGGCGGGGCGCGAGGGGTTCCCCCGGGGCTTCGTGGCGGAGGAGACGCTGCGGCTGGGAGAGGAGTGCCTGGAGCGGGGCGAGCCGGTGCCGGCGCTGCGGCGCCGGCTGGTCGACCAGCTCGACGACCTCGGCCGGGCGCTGCGCGTACGCCGGGCGGCGGCGGGGCCGCCGGCCGGGTAGGCGAGCGCCGGGCCGCGCCTGCCGCCCCTAGGGCCTGTCGATTGGATCTTCGCTGGGCTCGCGACGCCTGGCACTGCACCTCGCGGCGTTGTCGTCGGTCGCCGACGCTCCGCGTCGCCTCCCTCCTCCGCCTTGCGATGCACAGCACCAGACGCCGCTCCCTGATCCAGCAAGATCCAAACGACAGGCCCTAGCAGATCCGGCGGCGCGACCCCGGGCGCGCCCGCGCGTTCCCACGTACGGGCGAACTGCCGGGAAGAACAGCACGTTTCGGGGAAAAGCCGGAAGTAGGTTAGGCCCGCCTCACCTCACCCACCGGTTCTGAAGAGACCGGCGCCCCCAGGAGCCTGCATGCCCGCTGCCGCCGAAGCCGCCCTCGCGGGCGGCCCCGCCGGCCCCCGCGCCCTCCGCCCGTACCTCGACACCGTCCTCGCCGCCCTGGCCGACGGCGCCGCCCGCCGTCGCGGCCCGCTGCCCGCCGGCGGCCCCCGGGCCGTCGCCGGGCGGGTACGCGAGGCCGTCCGCCCCGTGCTGCCCGACACCGGCGTCGGGGCCCAGGCGGCCCTCGCCGACGCCTTCGGCCTCCACCCGGCCCTCTTCGACGCCGCCCTGCACGCCCTC
>NZ_BAAAPF010000048.1:8007-29910 GCF_039531005.1 Streptomyces synnematoformans | reverse complement strand
GCGCCGCCCGCGCGGCGTCCTCGAAGAGCAGTGCGCTCACCGCTCGTCGTCGTCGCCGCGCCCGAACCGGCCGCGTTCCATGATCAGGGCGGCCTGCATCATCGCCCGGGCGTAGCCGGTGTCGTACAGCTCCATGCCGTGGCCGCCGCCGCCCACGTCCGCGTACTGGTTGCTCTGGTCAGAGCCGTTCTCGCGGTCGAAGTCGTTGGCGCGCGGGTGCTCGGCGAGGATGCCGCGCGGGTAGCCGGCGCGGACGAGCTGGCGCATGAAGCCGAACATGTCGGTCTCGCCGGTGTCGGGGAAGACCTCCGCGTACTTCACCCGCGGCTTGTCGACCCGGACGTTGCGGTAGTGGATGTGGTTGACCCGGTCCTTGCGGCTCATCCAGCGCAGGAAGTCGACGGAGTCGAAGCCGACCTCCGCCGTGACGCCCGCGTGCACGGTCATGCCGTTCGACGGGCTGTCGACGGTCTCGACCATCCGCCGCCAGTCCGCGACCGAGGCCATGATCTGCGGGTTGCCGCGGCTGATCGCGGCGGGCGGGTCGTTGGGGTGCACGGCCATGCGCACCCCGGACTCCTCGGCGACCGGCATGACCTCGCGCAGGAAGTGCTCGTAGTGCTCCCAGAGCTCCTCGCGGGTGAAGGCGGGCACGCCGTCGGGGCGGGGGAGGTCGCGGACCTTGACGCCGTCCACCTCGTGGTCGAGGTCGAAGGCGGTGTAGCCGGCGCCGATACGGTCGGTGGCGTCGATCTCCTCGTAGTAGCCCTCCTTCAGCCGGTGGACGTACCAGTTGTATTCGACGACGCCTATGCCGGCCTCGCCCGCCGCGCGCAGCGAGGTCTTGATGTCCTCGATGGCCTTCTCCCGGCCGTCCTCGCCGCGCACCACCGCGTCGGGCGCGCTGATGAGGTACGCGGTCACGTGCATGCCCATGTCCTCGACGCGCTCGCGGTCCGCGCGCAGCTCGTCCGCGTCCCAGGGCACGTCGGGCACATCGGTGACGAGCGCGCCGGTGATGCCGGCCTGCCGCCAGCGACGGACGGTGGCCTCATCGGGGTTGCGGGACATCCACTGGCACAGCTTGGGGGTGTCGGGGCCTTCGCGGACGTCGTCGGGCCAGTTCAACTGCGGGAACGGAGCGCCGGGACCACCCGGACCGCCGGGGCCGCCCGGGCCCGGGGCGGCGAACGCCGTGCCCGCGGCGCCCGCCGAGGCGCCGATCGCGGCGGGCGCGGCCGCCGTCGAGCCGCGTTTGAGGAACGAGCGGCGCGAACTGCCGTCGTGCGCGGGGGATTCCATACGTCACCTTCGCTTTCCGTGCTCTGCCGCGGTGTCGTACGCGGCACGTACAGCTGGTACGTCGGGTGTGGTGCGCCGAAGTCAGGGGGTGCGCGCAGCGTACGTAGGCGGCTGCCCCGCCGTTAAGGGCGACTTGCGGATACACCCATTCGCGAAGCGAATCCAGGGGTCTTTCCTGCACCCATTCGCTTTCCTGATGAATGCATACGGAACCTACGCTGCGGGACCGCTCCCACCCCCGCACACCCGCCTCTAGGGTGATCCCGCAGAAATTCCGGAATCCTTATGGAGGACCCACAGATGCAGGAATCCGAGAACAGCCCCGCCAAGCGTTCCAGGCGTCACGTACTGGGACTCGGGGCGGCCACCGCCGCAGGCGGTCTCGGGCTCGGCGCACTCGCATTCCGACCGGCCGAGGAACAGGTCGAGTTCCTCACCCAGAAAGTCAGCAGGGCCTCGAAGCCGAGCAAGCTGAAGATCACGGACATGCGGGTGGCGGTGCTGGACGGCGTGCCGTTCACCAGCCCCATCGTCCGCATCGACACCAACCAGGGCATCTCCGGCTGGGGTGAGGTACGCGACGACGCCGACAAACGCTACGCGCTGGAGCTGAAGAGCAGACTGCTCGGCGAGAATCCGTGCAACGTCGAGATGCTCTTCAAACGCCTCAAGCAGTTCGGCAACCACGGCCGCCGCGGCGGCGGCGTCTCGGGTGTCGAGATGGCGCTGTGGGACCTCGCGGGCAAGGCGTACGGCGTGCCGGTGTTCCAGATGCTCGGCGGCGCGTACCGCAGAAAGATACGCCTCTACACCGACACCACCGAGTCCTCGGACCCGGGCGAGTACGCGGAGCGCATGAAGGAACGCGTGGAGATGGGGTTCACGTTCCTCAAGATGGACCTCGGTCTGGAAATCGTGCAGGACGTCGAGGGCGCGGTCGTCGGCAAGAGCCTGTGGAACGGCAATCTGCAGCAGTACGACGGCGCGCCCGGCGGCTACGGCATGACCGAGCACGGGCTCACGATGGTGCAGATCACCGACAAGGGCCTGGACGCCATGGCGGAGTACGTGGAGGCGGTGCGCGACGCCGTCGGGTACGACATCCCGCTGGGCATGGACCACTTCGGCCACTTCGACGTCAACACCGCGATCCGGCTGGCGAACCGCTTCGAGCGCTACAACCTCGCCTGGCTGGAGGACCTGGTGCCGTGGTTCCGCACCGACGACTGGAGGGAGATCACGAAGGCGGTCAACGTGCCCACGATGACCGGCGAGGACATGTACGGGCTGGAGTCGTTCCGTAAGCTCGTCGACGAGGGCGCCGTCGACCTGGTCCAGCCGGACCCGGCGACCGCCGGCGGCATCCTGGAGACCAAGCGCATCGGCGACTACGCGCGCGAGAAGGGCATGGCGATGCCGCTGCACTACGCGGGCTCGCCGATCGGCGCGATGGCCAGCGCGCACATCGCCGCCGCCACCGAGAACTTCGTCTGCCTGGAGTACCACGCCAGCGACGTGAAGTTCTGGAACGACCTGATGGCGGGCGGCGAGCCGCTGCTGAAGGACGGCTTCTACCACGTGACCGACGCGCCGGGCCTCGGCGTGGAGCTGGACGAGAAGGTGATGGCCGAGCACCTCGCGAAGGGCGAGAAGCTGTTCGCGCCGACCAAGGAGTGGAACGACAGCCCGGCCTGGGACCGCACCTGGAGCTGAGCGCGGCGGACGGCCGGCACAAGGGAGCCCGTACGCACCCGACCAGGAGGGTGCGTACGGGCTCCGGCCTTTCGGCGCGTGCCGCCTACCTCTCGTCCTCCGGCGGCAGGATGCGCTCGATCCAGTACTCCCGCGCCAGCGCGTCCACCCCGGCGGGCGCCACGCCGCGCAGGTGCACGACGTTGCCGTCCGTGCCGGCGATGCGGCCGTGCTTCTGCATCTTCAGGATGTGGTACCGCTCCGGCTTGAAGCCCAGCTCGACGTCGGCGGAGAAGCGCCCGCGCATGTCGCGCTCGTCGCCCACCGCCGGGTCGACCTTGCCGCCCGCCTGGACGGTCAGCCACACCTGGTACGCGACGATGAGCAGGACCAGGATGAGCAGCCGGCGGACCGTGGGGCTGCGCAGCGTCCTAAACGCCAGCGACTGCCGCTCCGTCGCCATCGTTCCCACCTCCAGAACCGTCGTCGGTACCGCCGTCCTGCGCGGCCTCGTCGTCCACGAGCAGCTCGTTGACCCGGTTCGCGATCGCCCGGAACTCCGGCAGCTCCACCGCCGTACGCCACTCCCGCGGCCGCGGCAGGTCGACCGTGACGATCTCCCGCACCCGGCTGGGCCGCTGGGACAGCACCACGATCCGGTCGGAGAGGAACACCGCCTCGTCGACGTCGTGGGTGACGAAGAAGACCGTCGGGTGCCGCTTCTCGAAGATGCGGGTCAGGTCCTCCTGCAGCTTGCGCCGCGTCTGCGCGTCGATGCTGGCGAACGGCTCGTCCATCAGCATCACGGCCGGCTCGTTGGCCAGCACGCGCGCGACGCCGAGGCGCTGCTGCATGCCGCCGGACAGCTCGTGCGGGTACTTGTGCTCGAAGCCGCCGAGCCCGACCAGCTCCAGGAACTCCTTGCCCTTCGCGTCCCGTTCGGCGCGCGGCACGCCCTTCATCCGCAGCCCGAAGACCACGTTGCCGAGCACCGTCTTCCACGGGAAGAGCGCGTGGCTCTGGAACACCACCCCGCGGTCCGGGCCGGGCCCGCCGACCTCCCGGCCGTCCACGACGACCGATCCCTCCGTGAGGTTCACGAACCCCGCGACGATGTTCAGCACCGTCGTCTTGCCGCAGCCGCTCGGGCCGAGCACGGAGACGAACTCGCCCTCGTCGACGCTGAACGAGACGTCGCCGATGGCGGTGACCTCCTCGCCGCTGTACGAGTCGACGTAGTTCTTGTGCAGTCCGGTGATCTCCAGCGCCGTCATCCGTCGGCCTCCAAACTCCGTACCATGCCCCACCGTTCGACGGTGGCTCGCTCGAACGGCGCCAGGACCATGGCGTCGAGCGCGTACCACAGGATTCCCAGCACTGCCATGCCCAGGAACACCTGGCTGATGTCGCCCACCCGGCGGGCGTCGAACATCATGAAGCCGACGCCGCTGGTGCCGACGATGATCTCGGCGGCGACCAGGGCCCGCCAGCCGTAGCCGAGACCGGTGCGGACGCCGCCCGCCACGGACGGCAGCGCGCCCGGGAGGATGACCTCGAAGAACACCCGCAGCCGGCTTGCGCCGAGGCTGCGCGCCGCGCGCAGCAGTTCGCGCGGCACCTGTTCCACGCCCGCGACGACGCTCAGCATCAGCGGGAAGACGATCGTGTAGACGATCACGAAGGTGACCGCGGTGAGGCTGAAGCCGAACCACACGATCACGATCGGCAGCCAGGCGATGTCGGCCACCGCCTGGAAGAACAGCAGGATCGGCCAGAAGAACCGGCGCACCTTCGCGAACATCGCGATCACGAAGCCCATCGGCAGGCCGATGGCCAGGCCGAAGCCGACGCCGTACGCCAGCCTGGTCAGCGAGTCCGTGAGGTAGCCGGGCAGGATGCCCTTCTCCATCAGCTCGCCGAACTCCTCGACCACCCGCGGCGGGCCGACGAAGAACGCCTCGTCGAAGACGCCCATCTCCGCCACCAGCCACCACAGCGCGACGACCGGCACGAACGGGCCGAGGGTGCGGAACGAGGGGCGGCGGGTAAGCCAGAGCCAGACCTTCCGGGCGCGTACCACGCCGGGGCGGGCGCCGCTCCTGCGGGGCGTACGCCCCGCGGGCCCGCCCCGGGCGGACTTCACCGTGTCAGCCGTGTCAGCCGTGTCAGCCGTGTTGGAGGACATCAGCTCCCCGCCTTCGTCATGCCCCAGCGCTCCACCGTGCGCTTCTCCAGCGGGGCCAGCATCAGCCGGTCCATCAGCAGCCAGAGCACGCCGATGATGACCATCGAGGCGATGATCACGTCGGTCTGGAAGTACTTCTGCGCCTGGAACAGGGCGTAGCCGAGGCCGGCGTTGCTCGCGATGATCTCGGCGGCGACCAGCCCCCGCCAGCCGTAACCGAGGCCGACTCGCAGCCCGGTGACGACGCTGGGCAGCGCGCCGGGCAGCAGCACCTCCCAGAACATCCGCAGCCGCGTCGTGCCCATGCTGCGCGCGGCGCGCAGCAGCTGGATCGGTATCTGCCGGACGCCGAGCATCGCGTTGTACGTGATCGCGAAGAACATCGCGTTCCACACGATGAAGATCACGGCCCGGTCGCCGTACCCGAACCACAGGGTGGCGACGGGTATCCAGGCGATGCCCGCGAGCGCCACGGAGAACCGCAGCAGCGGGGAGAAGAACGCGGACAGCGCGGCGCTGGAGCCGAGCGCGATGCCGAAGGGCAGGGCGGTGGCGATGGCGATCACGGCGCCGATGGCCATGCGGCGCAGGCTCGCGCCGAGGTGGTCGAAGAGGTCGCCGCTGGACCACATGTCGCCCAGCGCCGCGAGCACGTCGCCGACCTGGGGGAAGACCCGTAGCGGGGGGTCCACGACCGCGACGACCACCAGCCACACCACGACGAGCAGCGCGAGCGGGGTGAGGAACCACAGGGCGGAGACCGCGCGGGCGGCCGGGGTGTTGGCCCCGCCGCGCCGGCGGGGGCGCTGCCGTCCCGGCGGTCGCCCGCCCGGCCACGGCCGCCCCTTGGCGGGGGCGGCCGTGGCCGTGGCCTGCTTCTCAGTAGGAGGCGTGGTCACGACGGACATGCCTCGGCGGCCGCGTCGCGCTCGAAGACGTACCCGCCGTCGATCGCCGCGGCGTCCGGGACGGGCGGCAGGTCGGCGAAGAGGTCGGGGTTGTCCTGCATCACCTTGAGGATCGGCTTGGGCTGGAAGTACTGGTTGACGTCGAAGCCCTCCTCGACGTTGCCCTGCTCGGCCAGCAGGCCGGCGAGGGTGTCGAGCGCCAGGTAGTTGCAGGCGGAGAAGCGCGGGTCGAGCTGCTTGATGTTGTGCTCCATGGCCTCCTGCGCGACGTTCTGCTCGGTGCCCGGCAGCCAGCGCGTCGCCGAGTCGGCGGCGTCGTCGGGGTTCTCGCGCATCCACTGGTCGGTCTGCGCGCGGGCGGTGAGGTAGCGCTCGACGACGTCGGGGTTCTTCTCGGCGTACGCGCGCGTGGTGACGGAGTAGCCGACGAACGGGATGTAGCCGCCGCCCCGCAGCACCTCCTTCGCGCCGTCGACCTGCTCGGTCATGGTGATCGGCCACGGGTCCCAGACGATGCCGGCGTCGATGCCGCCGGTCTCCAGCGCGACCGCCATGTCCGGCGGCGCGGTGTTGACGATCTCGACGTCGCCGGCCTTCAGCCCGGCCTCCTCCAGCAGGCCCAGCAGGTACAGGTGGTTGATGGAGCCCTCGGAGACGCCGATGCGCTTGCCGCGCAGCGACGTCAGGTCCTCGCCGTCGACGCCGGAGTCGCCGCCGGTGACCACGGCCATCGTCTCGTCGATGCTGCGCTGCGAGGACGAGCCGGTGTAGTTGCCGACGAGCACGAGGTCGATGCCCTTCTGGGCGGCGGCGATGGCCGGGGTGCCGACCTGCACGACGTCGACCTCGCCGGCCTGCAGCGCGTTGAGCGCGTCCACGCCGGTGGGATAGGGCTCCTTGAGCGTCACGTTGAGGTTCTGCTCGTCGAAGTACCCCGCCTCGACGCCGGCCGGCAGGCCGATCTGGTCGATGGCGGAGACGTACCCGGCGGAGAGCCTGGTCGGCTCGGGACCGCCGCCGGCACCGTCGACGGCGTCGTCCACGGTCGAGTCGCCGCCGCAGGCGGCGAGCAGCAGGGCTCCCGAACAGGCCGCCGCCACGGCTGTGTGACGTGTTGCGCGAAACATGCGTCTCTCCTGATCCGTACGGCTACGGGGCTGGTGTGGGAGCGCCGGGGAGCAGCGCGTCCACCGCGGTCGAGTGCGGAATCGGCAGGACCGCTCCCGGTCCGGTCGTGGTGAGCGCGGCGGCGACGGCCGCGTAGCGGGCCGCCGCCGGCGGCCCGGCTCCCTCCAGGAGCCGGGCCGCGAACGCGCCGTCGAAGGTGTCGCCGGCCCCGGAGGGGTCGACGGCCCGCACCGGGTGCGGCGGAATGCGGGTCACGGTGCCCTCGTGGGCCAGCAGGGCGCCCTGGTCGCCCATCTTGAGCACGACGATGCCGGGCCCGCGGCGCACGAAGGCGTCGAGGACCTCCCCGGGTTCGTGCAGGCCGGTGAGCAGCCTGCCCTCCTCCAGGTTCGGCAGGGCCACATCGGACAGCTCGACGCTGTGCATGACCACCGCGCGGGCCCGTTCGACGGGCCAGAGCGCGGGGCGGTAGTTGGGGTCGTAGCTGATCAGCGTGCCGCTGCCGCGGGCCAGTTCCATGGCGTGGAAGGCCGCGTCGCAGGCGGACGGGCTGATCGCCTGGGTGATCCCGGTGACGTGCAGCATCCGCGCCCGCGCGACCGCCGCGGCCGGCACGTCGGCCGGGGCGAGCCGGCTGGCCGGCGAGTCCGCGCGGTAGTACGTGAACCTGCTGGCCGCGGGCGTGCGGGCGATGAAGTAGATCCCGGTGCGCCCGCCGGCCTCACGGACGACGTGCTCGGTGCCGACGCCCTCGCGCCGCCACAGCCGCAGCAGGGCGTCGCCGAAGTCGTCGTCGCCGATGCGGGTGACGTAGCCGGTGCGGGCGCCGGAGCGCCGCGCGGCCACCGCGAAGTTCGACGAGTCGCCGCCGTAGCCGACGGCGTAACCGTCGTCCAGCCCGTCCGGCCCGACCGGCTCCCGGCCCTCGGCGCGGGCGTTGAACTCCAGCAGCGGCTCGCCGATCGCGAGGATGTCGTTGTCGATGTCGTCCATGCCGTCTATGCCGTCCCTGTCGTCCCTGTCGTCCTCCCCCGGGAATCGCCGTCAGATTCGCTGGTACTTCTCCAGCCCGCCCTGCAGCGACCCGGACTCGCGGATCAGCCGGGTCTGCTCCCGCTCGCGCTCCTCGATGTCCGTGGCCAGCGCCAGCACCTCGGCGACCAGTTCCAGCGGCACACAGACAACGCCGTCGCTGTCGGCGACGATCAGGTCGCCGGGGCGTACGGACACGTCGCCGACCTCGACCGGCTCGTTGAGCGAGACGGTCCGGTAGCGGCCGACGGTGGTGGCCGGCACCGCACCGCGGGCGTAGACGGGGAGTTCGGGGTAGTCGCGGCGGATCTCCTCGACATCCCGTACGCCCGCGTCGAGGACGGCGCCGGCGATCCGGTTGGCGACGGCGCCGGCGGCCATCAGCCCGCCCCACACCGCGACGTCGGCGCCGCCCGCGGCGATGCAGATGACGCTGCCCGGCGCCGACTCGTCGATCGCGCGCAGCGCGTGCGTCGGCGGCTCCGACACGTGGGAGGGCACCTCCTGCACCGTCACCGCGGGGCCCACCAGCTTGCCCGGCAGCACCGCTCTGATGCCGCCGGTGAGGTAGCCCCGTACGCCCTTCTGCTCCACGGCGTCGGCCACCGAGGCGGTGGCGATGCCGCGGAAGGCCGCGATGGTCTCCGGCGGGATGGTCGTCGTCATCTCGTGTTGGCTCCGATCTGGTACGTGCGTGGTGTGCCGCGGGCGGGTGGTCAGCGCGACAGCCAGCCGCCGTCCACGGCGAGCACGTGGCCGTGGACGTAGTCGGCGGCGGGGGACGCGAGGAACACCACGGGTCCGGCGACATCGGCGGGACGGCCCCACCGGCCGGCCGGGATACGGGCGAGGATCTCGCTGCTGCGGATGCCGTCGGCGCGCAGCTCCGAGGTCACGGCGGTGTCGATGTAGCCGGGCGCCACGGCGTTGACGTTGACGCCGCGGCCGGCCCACTCGTTGGCCAGCGCGCGGGTCAGCCCGACCAGGGCGTGCTTGCTGGACGTGTACGACGGGACGTACATCCCGCCCTGGAAGCTGAGCACCGACGCGATGTTGATGATCTTGCCGTGGCCACGCTCCAGCATGCCCGCGCCGATGGCCCGGGTCAGCTCGAATGCGGCGTGCAGGTTCAACTCCACGACGTCATACCAGTCGGCGTCCTGGAATTCCGCTGCCGGAGCCCGGCGAATGAGCCCCGAATTGTTGACCAGAATGTCCAGGTCGAATCTCTCGACGAGGCGACGTATCTCACCTCTGCGGGCGCCTGCATCGGTCAGGTCGACGTGCACGCGAGTGACGGAAACCCCCCGTTCGGCGGCCTCTTTGGCCACCGGACCGAGATTGTCGCGCTCCGACAGCAATACCAAGTCGGCGCCGACGGCGGCGAGTCCGAGCGCAACCGCGCGCCCGATTCCGCTGCCCGCTCCCGTAATGAGCGCACGACGGCCGCGCAGATCCCCGGTCCGGGAATCAGACTCCTCCGTCAACGCCCCTCTCCCTTCATTCGGTCCAGCCGTGCCTGGTTCCGGCTACGGAAACATTAGAAGCGGACTGCCGGGGCGTTAAGACTGAATTGCGAATGACAGTATTCGCAAAGCTGATGTGCCGGGCCGCACCGGACGCGCACGTACGCACGTACGCACGCCCGCTCACACCGCGGTGGACACCGCGTGGGTGCCGGCGGGGATCCGGGCCCGGACGATCGCGCGGAGCAGCGTACGGGCCGACGGCGTCAGCGGCCGCGAGGAGTCCCAGCAGACCGCCACGCGCCGCTCCGGCGCCCCCTTCAGCCGCCGTACGCGGACGCCGTCGACCTCCGCGACCTGCGCGGCCAGCGAGTTGGTCACGCCGACTCCGATGCCCTGGCGGACCATCGACACCAGCGTCTGCGGCTGGTTGGTGGCCTGCACGGGCTCGATCTCGTGCCCGCAGTCGCGGAAGGTCCGGTACGTCTCGAAGTCCGCGGTCTCCGGGGCGTCGAGCCGGCCGATCGAGACGATCGGATGCTCGGCGACGGCGTCGACGGGCAGCGGGTCGGGCACGTCGGACAGCGGGTGCCCGCTGGGGTGGATCGCCACCAGCGACTCGCCCCACAGCAGCCGGCTGCGCACGGACGCCGAGGACGGCGGCGGCGACATCGGGCGCAGGTAGACGTCCACGGCGCCGGAGGTCAGCGCGTCGTCCAGCTCCAGCGTCGACCGCTCCACCAGCACCACCCGCACCTCGGGGCTCATCCGCGCCAGGTCCTGCAGCAGGGCGGGCACGAACGCGGCGCTGGCGCTCGGATACGACCCGAGCGTCACCACCCCGCGGGCGCCGCTGCGCCACGGGGCCATCGCGGCCTCGGCGGACTCCAGGGCACGCAGGATCTCGTGGGCGTGGTCGGCGAGGACGACGCCGGCCTCGGTCAGCTCCACGGGCCGCTTCCGGCGGTCGAAGAGGGGCAGGCCGATCTCGCGCTCCAGCGCGGCGACGTGCATGCTGACGCGGGGCTGCGACCGCTTGGTGGACTCGGCGGCGGCGACGAAGCTCCCCGTTTCGATGACCGCGAGGAACGAGACAAACCATTCCAGCCTGACATCCGGGTTCAACATCTTGCCCTCACCCCGCACCGAGCAGCGCGTCTTCCCGCCCAAACACCAGTGATCAACAGCCGTCCTCAGGCTAAGTTGCGGACTACCCGGGGGCAACAGTCGTGCAGGGTGTAATGCTCGTGACAGTTGTATCCGCCATGCGAATGCCGCTATTCGAAAGTCGGCCCTTGACCAGCATTCGGACAGAGTGGCTTCGTTGGAGGATGGCCAACGAAGTAGCCCCCGCCGTCGTCGCGGCGACCACGTCGCTGCCGCCCGAACTCGCCGTCGCCGCCGTCCCGGAGGACGACCGCGTATGGGTGCCGCAGGCGCCCCATGTGTGGTTCCGGCCGCTGCTCTTCAACACCGTGACGGGACAGTGGTGCAACCTGTTGAAGGTCACCGCCGCCGGGGTCGTCTCCCGGCACCGGCACCCGGGCGCGGTCTTCGGGTACGTCATCAAGGGCAGGTGGCACTACTACGAGCACCCGTGGGTGGCCGAGGAGGGCCACTTCGTCTACGAGCCGCCGGGCGAGATCCACACGCTGGCGGTGCCGGAGGACTGCGCGGAGATGGTGACGTTCTTCAACATCAGCGGGGCGATGGTCTACCTCGACGAGGAGAACCGGAACACGGGCTACGAGGACGTGTTCACGAAGATCGACATGGCCCGCGCGCACTATGCGGCCTCCGGCCTGGGCGAGGGGTACGTGGAGCAGTTCATCCGGTGATCCGGGGCGCCCTGCGGGCGGGGCGCGGACGGGGCGGGCAGGCGCCCACGGACGGGGCGGACGTCGCGGACGGGCCGCCCGGCACCGTGAGCGCGGTGGCGGGAGGGCGCGCCGTCGCGGGGCACGAACGCGGAGGCGCGTACGCCGCGGTGGCGCATACGCCGTCGGCGCGCGTCACGCCGTCGTCGCGGCCGCGTCGTCACGGCACGTCTGGCGCCGGCGAGACTCCGTCGTAGCGGCACGTACGCCGCGGACGCGAGCCTGGCCGGCAGACCGCACGCCGGCCGCAGCCACCGCGGCACCAGCCCGCGGGGCCGCGCCCCGCGCCGCCGTGCAGGACGACCCGCATCCACTCCAGACGCGCCCCACGCCGAGCACGACGGCGAAGCCACCCGCCCCCCAGGCAGGACGTAATCGCCCGCGGCGCCAGCCGCACCAACCCGCGGCGTCGCGGCGCACCAACCCGCGGCGTCGCGGCGCGAGCGCCGCGTACGCCCGCGGGGCTGCCCGCAAGGCTTCAGCGGTCGTCGCGGTCCTCCTGGCCGCGGGGGCCCAGCAGTTCGTCGGCCAGCGTCGGCAGGTCGTCCAGCGGGGTCTCCTCCGCCCACTCCGGGCGGGGGCGGCGGTCGTGTTCCTCCGGGGCCGGGACCTGGGGCACCTGGAGCGTCTCCTCCGCGTCCGGGTCCGGCACCTGCGGCAGCGCCCGGGTCTCCGCCGCGTCCGAACTACCGTCCTCGCGGACGGGCGGCAGTTGGGACGTCTCCTGCATGTCCGGGTCGCCGGAGCCGGCGGCGGGCAGCGGCTGCGTGGTGTCGTTCGGCGTGTCGGACCCCGTGCCGCCGGGCCGGTCCGCCAGCTCCGCGGCGCGCTCCGCCGCCGCCGCCTCCGCCTCCGCCCCGAGCCGCTCCTGCTCCGCGCGCAGCAGCGCCTCCTCGGCCTTGCGCTGCTTCTCCTTGCGGCGCTCCTCGGCCTCCCGGCGCAGCCGCGCCTCCTCCTCGGCCTGCCGGCGGACCCGCTCCTCCTCGGCGCGGCGGGCGGCCTCTTCCGCCTCCCGGCGCCTGCGCTCCTCCTCCGCCTGCCGGCGGGCCTCCTCGGCACGCTGCCGGGCAAGCTCGGCCTCGCGCTCGGCCTCCCGCCGCCTGGCCTCCTCGATCTCGCGCCGCTTACGCTCCTCCTCCTCGCGGCGCAGCCGCTCCAGCTGCTCCTGGCGCTCCCGCTCCTGCCGCTCCTCCTCGGCCCTGCGCGCGGCCTCCTCGGCCTCCCGGCGCTTGCGCTCCTCCTCCGCCTTGCGGCGGGCCTCCTCCTGCGCGCGCACCTCCTGCTCGGACAGCGGCAGGATCTGGTCCAGCCGGTGCCGCACGGCGGCGGTGACGACGCCGGCGTCCTGGGCCGCGTCCACCACCAGGTAGCGCCCCGGGTCCGCGGCGGCCAGCGCCAGGAACCCGGCGCGGACCCGCTCGTGGAACTCCGGCGGCTCCGACTCCAGCCGGTCCGGGGCCTCGGTGAACCGCTCCCGCGCCGTCTCCGGTGCGATGTCGAGCAGCACCGTCAGGTGCGGCACGAGCCCGCCGGTGGCCCAGCGGTTGATGCGCGCCACCTCGGTGGGCGACAGCTCGCGCCCGCCGCCCTGGTACGCGACGGAGGAGTCGATGTACCGGTCGGTGATGACGACCGCGCCGCGCTCCAGCGCGGGCGTGACGAGGCCGTCCACGTGCTCGGCGCGATCCGCGGCGTACAGCAGGGCCTCCGCGCGGTGCGAGATCCCGGCGGTGGAGACGTCGAGCAGGATGGAGCGCAGCCGCTGCCCGATGGAGGTGGCGCCGGGCTCGCGGGTGACGACGACCTCGTGCCCCTTGTCCCTGATCCACTGCGCCAGCGCCTCGACCTGCGTGGACTTCCCGGCGCCGTCGCCGCCCTCGACGGCGATGAAGAACCCGGTCGGCGACAGCCCCTCCGCCGGGTCCGCGCCGCGCAGCGCCTGCCGCAGGTCGGCCCGGAGCGGCACGCCCTGCCGGTCGTCGGTGCGCACCAGCACCAGCACCGCCACCGGCAGCAGCAGCGCGCCGACCAGCATGTACGTGAACGCGGCGCCGCCGTGCGCGAAGACCAGGTCGCCCGCCTCCAGGCGGTGCCGCCCGATGGCGGCGGCGAGCAGCGGCGCGCCGACGAGCGCGAGCGCGACGGCCACGCGGGAGACGGCGTGCAGGTGGTCGACGAGGCGGGGCCTGCGGGCCTCCTCGGTCTCCTGCTCCAGCAGCGCGTGCCCGGTCGCGGCGGCGACGCCCGCGGCCGTCCCGGTCAGCAGCAGGCACAGCACCCCGGTCGCCGCGTCGGCCACCAGGCCGACGAGCAGCAGGCCGACCCCGGCGACACCGACGGCCAGCGCCAGCAGCCGGCGCCGCGACAGCGCGGGCAGCACCCGCGGCGCGGCCCGCACCCCGAACACCGGCCCGGCGGCGACGGCGAGCACCAGCAGCGCGTACGCGATGGTGCCGTCGATGTCGTACGCCTCCTGCGCCTGCAGGACGGTGAGCGCCACGGCGGCGGCGACGGCGGCCGCCGCTGCCGCGCAGGCGCCGACGAACAGCGTGATCGCGCCCGTACGCCCCCGGTCCGGGCCGCCGTCCGCGTCGCGCGGGCGGCGCAGGCCCTCCAGCGGGGAGCGGGCCCGCGCCCCGCCGTCCGGCAGCTCCATGAAGAACAGCACCGAGACCGACGCCGCGAAGAGCCCGGCGGCCAGATACGAGCCGACCGCGCCCGGGTGCCCGTCGAACCAGTCGAACCCGGAGGCGAGCAGCCGGCCGATCCACGCGGTGACCAGCAGCGCGGCGGCACCGAGCGGCAGCGCCGCGTACCCCGTGCGCAGCGCCAGCCGGCGCAGCGCAGCGCCGTGGTCGGGCAGCGGCCTTATCGCCGCGCCCTCGGGCGGCGGCGCGGGCAGCAGCGCGGGGGCGACGCTGTCCTTGGCGACGGTCCACACCCGCTCGGCCGCGCCGGCGACGAAGACGGTGACGAGGATCCAGGTGAGCGCCGAGTCCGGCGTCCAGTCGATCCACAGCGGGGCGACGATGAGCAGCCCCGCCCGCACCACGTCCGCGCCGACCATCGTCCAGCGCCGGTCCAGCGCCCCGGACCCGGAGAGCAGCGACCCGAGCGGGCCGAGCAGCACGGCGCCGAAGACGACCGTCGACAGCAGCCGGACCGCGAAGACCACGCTGACCGTGACGGCCGCGCCGCGGTAGCCCCCGCCGAACGACTCGGCCGCGAGCCCCGCCTGCAGCGCGAGCAGCACGAGCACGAGCAGCGCCAGCGCGTCCGCGGTGGCACTGGTGAGATGGGCACCCCACATCCGCCTCAATGACGGCACGCGGAGCAGCGCCCGCACGGCGCGCTCGCGCGAGTCCGCGACAAGGCTCTCGGTGGGGTCCGGCGCTGTCGTGAACTGGTCGGCTCGCATGTCGCCAGCCTAGCGGGACGGACCGGGCCGATGAGCTTCGCACGAACACTTGCCCGGTTCTGTGGATTACCGGCCGGTTGTGGACACTCCGCGGCCTCCCCGGGGGCTCCGCCCCCAGACCCCCGCCGGCGCCCCGTCCCCCCTACGCCCCGTCGTCCGGCACGTCCGTCTTCGCCGACACCGTCTTCTTCGTCGTCGCCTTCTTCGCCGCCGCCGTCTTCGTCGCGGTCGTCTTCTTCGCGGCGGTCTTCTTCGCGGCGGTCTTCGCGGTCGTCTTCTTCGCCGCGGTCTTCTTCGCGGCCGCCTTCTTGGCCGGGGCCTTCTTCGCCGGCGCCTTCTTCGCCGCCTTCTTCGCCGGCCCCTTCGCCCGCTTCTCCGCCAGCAGCTCGAACCCGCGCTCCGCCGTGATCGACTCCGGGTCGTCCCCGCGCCGCAGCGTCGCGTTCGTCTCGCCGTCCGTCACGTACGGCCCGAAGCGCCCGTCCTTCACCACCACCGGCTTGCCGCTCGCCGGGTCCTCGCCCAGCTCCTTCAGCGGCGGCTTCGCCGCGGCCCGCCCGCGCTGCTTGGGCTGGGCGTAGAGCGCGAGCGCCTCCTCCAGCGTCACCGTGAACAGCTGCTCCTCGCTCTGCAGCGAGCGCGAGTCCGTGCCCTTCTTCAGATACGGGCCGAAGCGCCCGTTCTGCGCGGTGATCTCCGTGCCGCTCTCCGGGTCGGTGCCGACGACCCGGGGCAGCGACAGCAGCTTCAGGGCGTCCGCCAGCGTCACCGTGTCCAGGGACATCGACCGGAACAGCGACGCCGTCCGCGGCTTCACGGCGTTCTTGCCGGTCTTCGGCGTGCCCTCGGGCAGCACCTCGGTGACGTACGGCCCGTAGCGCCCGTCCTTGGCGACGATCTCGTGGCCGCTGTCCGGGTCGGTGCCCAGCTCGTACGCCCCGCTGGGCTTGGCGAGCAGCTCCTCGGCCAGCTCGACGGTCAGCTCGTCCGGCGGCAGCTCGTCCGGCACGTCCGCGCGCCGGTGCTCCTCGGTGTCGCGCTCGCCGCGCTCCACGTACGGCCCGTAGCGCCCGACCCGCAGGACGATCCCCTCGCCCAGCGGGAACGTGGACACCTCCCGGGCGTCGATCGCGCCCAGGTCGGTGACCAGCTCCTTCAGCCCCGCCAGATGGTCGGCGACGGCACGCTCCCCGGCGGGGGCGGTCACGTCGTCCGTACCGAAGTAGAAGCGCCGCAGCCACGGCACCGCCTCGGCCTCGCCGCGCGCGATGCGGTCGAGGTCGTCCTCCATCTTGGCGGTGAAGTCGTAGTCGATGTAGCGGCCGAAATGCTTCTCCATCAGGCCGACGACGGCGAAGGAGAGGAAGGACGGCACCAGGGCCGTGCCCTTCTTGAAGACATAGCCGCGGTCCAGGATCGTGCCGATGATCGAGGCGTACGTCGACGGGCGGCCGATCTCCCGCTCCTCCAGCTCCTTGACCAGCGTCGCCTCGGTGTAGCGGGCGGGCGGCTTGGTGGCGTGCCCGTCCGCCGTGATCTCCTCGGCGGTCAGCCGGTCGCCCTCGGCGAGCTGCGGCAGCGGCCGGTCGCGGTTGTCGAGGTCGGCGGAGGGGTCGTCGGAGCCCTCGACGTACGCCTTCATGAAGCCGTGGAAGGTGATGACCCGGCCCGACGCCGAGAACTCGGCGTCCCGGCCGTCGGCCGCCGTGCCGCCCAGCTTCACCGTCACGGACTGGCCGGTGGCGTCCTTCATCTGGGACGCGACCGTACGCATCCAGATCAGCTCGTACAGCCGGAACTCGGTGCCGGACAACCCCGTTTCCGCCGGGGTGCGGAAGCTGTCGCCGGAGGGGCGGATCGCCTCGTGCGCCTCCTGCGCGTTCTTGACCTTGCCCGCGTAGTTGCGCGGCCGGTCCGGCAGATAGTCGCGCCCGTACAGCTGCGTGACCTGTGACCGCGCGGCGGCGACCGCGGTGTCCGACAGCGTCGTGGAGTCGGTGCGCATATAGGTGATGAAGCCGTTCTCGTACAGCCGCTGGGCCACCTGCATGGTGGCCTTGGCGCCGAGCCCCAGCTTGCGCGACGCCTCCTGCTGCATCGTGGTCGTACGGAACGGGGCCGAGGGCGAGCGCCGGTACGGCTTCGACTCGACGCTGCGCACCGTGAAGGCCGTGTCCGCGAGCGCGGCGGTCAGCGCCCGGGCGTTCTCCTCGTTCAGGTGCAGCACGTCGGCCGACCCGCTCTTGAGCTGCCCGTCCGGCCCGAAGTCGCGGCCCTGGGCGATGCGCCGGCCGTCGACGGCAGAGAGCTTGGCGCCGAAGGAATGGGGGTCGGTGGCGTCGCCCGCGCGGGCCGATGGGGGTACCCCCTGCCCGAGCGAAGCCGAGAGCTTGGGGGAGAAGACGCCGGCCAGGTCCCAGTACTCGGCGGAGCGGAACGCGATGCGCTCGCGCTCCCGCTCGACGACGAGGCGGGTGGCGACGGACTGGACCCGGCCGGCGGACAGCCGGGGCATGACCTTCTTCCACAGCACCGGCGAGACCTCGTACCCGTACAGCCGGTCGAGGATGCGGCGGGTCTCCTGGGCGTCGACGAGCTTCTGGTTCAGCTGCCGCGGGTTGGCGACGGCCTGGCGGATCGCGTCCTTGGTGATCTCGTGGAAGACCATCCGGTGCACCGGGACCTTGGGCTTCAGCACCTCCAGCAGGTGCCAGGCGATGGCCTCGCCCTCGCGGTCCTCATCCGTCGCCAGATACAGCTCGTCCGACTCGGCCAGCAGCTTCTTCAACTTGCTGACCTGTTGCTTCTTGTCGCTGTTCACCACATACAGCGGCTCGAAGTCATGATCGACGTTCACCCCGAGCCGCGCCCAGGACTCCCCCTTGTATTTGGCCGGCACCTCGGCGGCGCCGTTGGGGAGATCGCGGATGTGCCCGACGCTCGACTCGACCTCGTAGCCGGGGCCCAGATAGCCCTTGATCGTCTTCGCCTTGGCAGGCGACTCCACGATGACGAGTCGGCGGGTCTTGCTGGTGGCGGACAACTTCGGCTCTCTCTTCTCCGGTCGGAAGCTGGCAGCGATCTGGTGGGGGGATTCGCGGCGATCTTGCCGGTGGTCGATATCGGTGGCCTTGTGGGCACTCTTGTGGGTGGCCGTGCGGTCGTATGTCGCTGTGCTGGGCGTTGCTGCGGAGTGTGACGGTACAACCCGCCCCCGTGTCAAGCGGCTAAAACCCGGGGCGCCACTCGAACGGTAACCCGACAAGCCGCCCAGCTCCGCACAGGGCACATTCCGGTCGCCGCGGTCTGTATCGCACCAGCCCCTTGACAACGGCTAGTACTACAGATGGGAGTATGGGCGTCCGACCGTGCCGCGAGGCCGGTTCGGAGCCCACCACTTCAGACATCCGACCGGGGGGACGTTCCAGTGTCCGATCCGAATCAGAATCCTTACGGCCAGCAGCCGGGTCAGCCCGGCCAGCCGGGTCAGCCGGGTCAGCCGGGTCAGCCGGGATACGGCTATCCGCAGTACGGCCAGCAGGACCCGAACCAGAACCCGTACGCGCAGCAGCAGGGCCAGCAGCAGGGTTACGGCTACCCGGGCGGCCAGCCCGGCGGCCTCCCGCAGGCCCCGGCCGCGGCGGCGCAGGGCTACGACCCGAACGCCCCGTACGGCTACGACCCGCACGGCCGGCCGTACTCGGACAAGTCCAAGATCGTCGCCGGCGTGCTGCAGCTCTTCATAGGCACGCTGGGCATCGGCCGCTTCTACACCGGACACACCGGTATGGCCCTCGGCCAGCTCTTCACCTGCGGCGGCCTCGGCATCTGGGCACTGATCGACGGCATCATGATCCTCGTCAGCGACGACAAGACCGATGCCAAGGGCCGCATCCTCCGCTCCTGACGCCGTCGGCCCTCCGACGCCCACGGGGCATCCGGACCCGCCGCCTCCCGTTTCCCCGCAACCGGAGGCGGCGGAGGCCGTGCGCCCGTCGGCGGCGGAGGCCGGACGGCGCGGAAGCGTGCAGCGCATACGGCGGCTGCTGCGCCGGCCCGCCGCCGCCCCCGTCGCGCTGGCCGCGGCGGGGGCCGCGGGCGCGGCGTACCTCTACGGCACGAACCCCCACGACCCGGGGCACTGGCTGCCCCGCTGCCCGTTCAACTGGGCCACCGGCCTGGACTGTCCCGCCTGCGGCGCTACCCGCATGGCGTACGACCTGCTCCACGGCGACCTCGGCGCGGCCTTCCACGACAACGCCCTGATGCTGACGCTCGGCCTGCCGTTCGCGGCGGTGCTCTACGGCCGCTGGCTCTCCGAGGGCCTGCGCGGGCGCCGCTGGACGCCGTCCTTCGGGCGGCGCGGCACGGCGGCGGTGCTGGGCGTGGCCGTGGCGTGGGCGGTGGTACGGAACGTGGCGGGCTGAGCCGCCCGGCGGCGCGGACCGCCGGGCGGGCCGGCAGACCGGCGGCCCGGCGGCTCACGCGCTCCGTACGGCTCAACCCGCCCCGCGCCCTCAGCCCGCCCCGCCCGGCGGGGCGGGCGCCAGGAAGCCCTGCTCCACCAGCAGCCGGATCACCCCCGGCGTGCGCTCCCGCAGCACCGCCGGGTCCTCCCCCAGCACCTGCGCGACGGCGTCCAGGATGACGCCCGCCGGCAGCGTGCCGTCGCACGCCCGGCGAAGCCCGCCGCGACCGTGTCCGCCCGCGTCGCCCGCCGCATCCCCCGCTGCCGGCGCAGCACCACGTGCTCCGGGTCCTCCTCGCCGGGCCGCCCCACCTGCTCCTGCACCACGTCGTCCGCAAGCCGGAAGGTCGTCGCCAGCAGCGCCGCGTCGTCCGTACGGCGCAGGAAGTCCTGCCGCGCGAAGTGCTCGGCGACCGCCTCGCCGAGCGGCTGCTCGACGGGGTGCGGCCAGTCCTCGACGGTGACGGCGGGCTCGGCGGCACCGGTGCGGCGCAGGGTGATCCAGCCGAAGCCGACGGCCGTGGTGCGGGTGGCGGCGAAGGCGTCGAGCCACGCGTCGTAGCGGGCGGCGTAAGCCTGCTCCTCGGCGTGGTCGCCCGCGTCGCGCAGCCACAGCTCCGCGTACTGCGTGACGTCCTGCACCTCCCGCTGCACGATCCAGGCGTCGCAGCCGGGCGGCACCCAGCCCGCGACGCGCTCGCGCCAGTCCTCGTCCTCGACGTGCTGCCAGTTGGCGAGGAGCTGGCAGTAGCCGCCGTCGGCGAGGTGGTCGGCGGCCCCGCGGACGAGGGTGCGGCACAGCTCGTCGCCGGCCATGCCGCCGTCGCGGTACGTCAGCCGGGCGCCGGGGGAGATGACGAAGGGCGGGTTGGAGACGATCAGGTCGTACCGCTCGCCGGCCACCGGCTCGTAGAGCGACCCGGCGCGCAGGTCGGCGGCGGGCGTGCCGGAGAGGGCGAGGGTGAGGCGGGCACAGGCGAGGGCGCGCGGGTTGACGTCGGTGGCGGTGACGGAGTCGGCGCGGGCGCCGGCGTGCAGCGCCTGGATGCCGGAGCCGGTGCCCAGGTCGAGGACACGCCCGCCGTCGAGGGGCACGGTGAGCCCGGCGAGCGTGGTGGAGGCGCCGCCGACGCCGAGCACGAGATCCGCGCCGGCCGCACCGGCCGCGTCGGCCGTTCCCGCCGCGGCCGCCGCCCGCCGGGCGCCCGACGCCCCGCCCACCGCACAGCCCAGGTCGGAGACGATCCACCAGTCCTGGCCCGCCGGCCCGCCGTACGGCCGGACGTCGACCACGGCCCGTACCGCGTCGCCGTCCTGACGCAGCCAGCCGTCCGCGAGGCACGACGCCAGCGGCAGCACCGCCTCGGCGTGCGCGCGCGGAACGGCGTGCTGGAGGAGGAAGAGCCGGGTCAGGGTGGCGAGGGCGGGCGGCGCCCCGCCCGGCGGCCACCGGGTCGCCCGCTCCGCGGGCACGGTCTCGCTGCGGGCCAGCGCCGCGTACGCGGGGGCGCCCAGGAGGTCCAGCAGGCCGTCGGCGGTGAAGTCCGCCGCCAGCAGCGCCGCGCGCAGCTCGGCGGCGCGGTCGGGGCGGGGGAGATCGGCGGGGGAAAGGTCGTCGGTCGCGCTCACGGGCACCATTGTGCTGCCGCGGCACGGGCCCCGCCGACCAGCCCGCCGCCGGCCCCTACGCCTTCTGCGAGGGCTTCGCCTTCGACTTCTGGCAGCCCTGCTGCTCGGCCAGCGCCTCGCCGACCTCGCCCGCCTGCAGCTTGTTCAGCGCCTCGTCGCCGCTCTTGCTGATCTTCTCCGCCTCGCCCGCCAGCTCCCGCAGGCCCTCCGCGAACGCCGCCTGGTCCTTGACATCCAGGTCCTCCACCTGCTTCTGCAGGTCCGCGTACGCCGCCGCCACCTGCTGCAGCTCGGTCACGGCCCCGCCGTGGGTGTTCTTGGAGTCGTCGACGGGCGGCGCACCCACCTTGTTCACGGCCTTGCTCATGGCCGTGTACGCCTCGGAGATCTCGCCGAACGCCCTGGCGTCCGCCTCCTGCACCTTCCGCGGGTCCTTCTCGCTCGTCGCCTCGCTGATCGCGAGGTTGGCCTGATCCCGCTTCTTCAGCTCGGGCTGGATGCGGTCGCAGAGCGAGCCCGCCCACTCCCGGACCTCGGCGTCGTTGTCCTCGCTGCAGCCGGTCGCCACGAGCAGCGTGACGGCGGCACCGGCCAGGGCGGCGGCAAGCGTCTTGTTCACCGGATCATCCCTTCGAGACTGAGACACCCGGAACATACACCGGCGGCCCGCCGGTACGACGAATCGCCGGGGCCGCACGCCGCGTGGTGCACCATTTGCCACGAGAGTCACCACAGTCACAGCAGTCACGGCGGCCACGGGCGGCTACGGCGGTGGCCGCGGCGACGACGACACCCCGC
>NZ_BAAAPF010000048.1:0-7997 GCF_039531005.1 Streptomyces synnematoformans | reverse complement strand
GGCGGGGGCCGCCCCCCCCCCCGCCCGGCGGGGTGTGGCGCCGTACCCGGTCTCAGGTGTTGACCACCGCCGGGTCCGTGGACGACTTCGGCGCCGTGCCCGCGGACGCCGCGGTCTCCGGCTCCTCGTCGTCGACCGCGATGCCGCGGCGCTTGGAGATGTACACGGCGCCGGCGATGACCGCGATGGCCACCACCGAGATGACGATCCGTACGCCGACGTTCGAGTCGTCTCCGTAGGAGAACTTCACCACCGCCGGAGCGATCAGCAGCGCCACCAGGTTCATGACCTTCAGCAGCGGGTTGATCGCCGGGCCCGCGGTGTCCTTGAACGGGTCGCCGACCGTGTCGCCGATCACCGTGGCGGCGTGGGCCTCGCTGCCCTTGCCGCCGTGGTGGCCGTCCTCGACGAGCTTCTTGGCGTTGTCCCAGGCGCCGCCCGAGTTGGCCAGGAAGACCGCCATCAGCACGCCCGCGCCGATGGCGCCGGCGAGGAACGAGGCCAGCGCGCCGACGCCGAGGGTGAAGCCGACCGCGATCGGCGCCATGACGGCGAGCAGACCGGGCGTACGCAGCTCGCGCAGCGCGTCCCGGGTGCAGATGTCGACGACCTTGCCGTACTCCGGCTCCTCCGAGTAGTCCATGATCCCCGGGTGCTCGCGGAACTGCCGGCGCACCTCGAAGACCACCGCGCCCGCGGAGCGCGACACGGCGTTGATCGCCAGCCCGGAGAAGAGGAAGACGACCGCGGCGCCGAGGATGAGGCCGACGAGGTTGTTCGGCTGGCCGATGTCCAGGCTGAGGCCGAGCGGACTGCCGACGTTGGACGCGTCGGCCACCGCCTCGTTGACCGCGTCGCGGTACGAGCCGAAGAGCGCCGCCGCCGCGAGGACCGCGGTGGCGATGGCGATGCCCTTGGTGATGGCCTTGGTGGTGTTGCCGACCGCGTCCAGGTTGGTGAGGACCTGGGCGCCGTCGCCCTCGACGTCGCCGGACATCTCGGCGATGCCCTGGGCGTTGTCGGAGACCGGGCCGAAGGTGTCCATGGCGACGATGACGCCGACGGTCGTCAGCAGGCCGGTGCCGGCCAGGGCGACCGCGAAGAGCGCCAGCATGACGGACGTGCCGCCGAGCAGGAACGCGCCGTAGACGCTGAGGCCGATGAGGACCGCGGTGTAGACGGCGGACTCCAGGCCGATGGAGATGCCGGAGAGCACCACCGTGGCCGGGCCGGTCAGGGACGTCTTGCCGATGTCCCGGACGGGGCGGCGGTTGGTCTCGGTGAAGTAGCCGGTGAGTTGCTGGATGACCGCCGCGAGGACGATGCCGATGGCGACCGCGACGAGCGCGAGCACCTGCGGGTTGCCGTCGTGCTCGGCGATGCCCGCGCCGACGCCGTCGAGGTCCGCGTACGACGAGGGGAGGTACGCGAAGACGGCGATGGCGACCATCACCAGGGAGATCACCGCGGAGATGAAGAACCCGCGGTTGATGGCGGTCATGCCGCTGCGGTCGCTGGCCCGCGGCGCGACGACGAACACGCCGATCATGGCGGTGACGACGCCGATCGCGGGGACGATCAGCGGGAAGGCGAGACCGGCGTCGCCCAGGGCGACCTTGCCCAGGATGAGCGCGGCGACCAGGGTGACGGCGTACGACTCGAAGAGGTCCGCCGCCATGCCGGCGCAGTCGCCGACGTTGTCGCCGACGTTGTCGGCGATGGTCGCGGCGTTGCGCGGGTCGTCCTCGGGGATGCCCTGCTCGACCTTGCCGACGAGGTCGGCGCCGACGTCGGCGGCCTTGGTGAAGATGCCGCCGCCGACACGCATGAACATCGCGATGAGCGCGGCGCCGAGGCCGAAGCCCTCCAGCACCTTGGGCGCGTCGGCCGCGTAGACGAGCACGACGCAGCAGGCGCCGAGCAGGCCGAGGCCGACGGTGAACATGCCGACCACGCCGCCGGTGCGGAACGCGAGCTTGGTCGCCTCGTGGCTCACCGCCGTGAGGTCCTTGGCGGGCTCGCCCTCGCGGGGGGTGGCGGCGCGGGCGGCGGCGGCCACACGCACGTTGCTGCGGACCGCGAGCCACATGCCGATGTACCCGGTCGCCGCCGAGAACGCGGCGCCCACCAGGAAGAAGATCGAGCGACCGGCCCGTTCCGACCAGTCGTCGGCGGGCAACAGCATGAGCAGGAAGAACACCACCACGGCGAACACGCCGATGGTGCGCATCTGGCGGGCCAGATAGGCGTTTGCGCCTTCCTGGATCGCCGCCGCGATCTTCTTCATATTGTCCGTGCCCTCGCCGGCGGCGAGTACCTGACGGAGCAGCACCACGGCGACCGCGAGAGCGGCGACCGCGACCACGGCGATGATCGCCACGATGGCCCGGTTGCCGCTGGTGAGTTCCACGGCCAGTAGGTGGTCCTGCTGTAGTGGGGTGAAATGCCCCGCCATTCGTCCTCCTTGACGTACGGCACATGGGCGCGCGGCAGCCCCGACTGCAGGTACGGGCGGTCGGGGTTTGGGCGGCCGCAGCGCTCAGGCGTCCTGAGCTGCAAGTTGTGGACGGATTGTAGGGAGCGGAACTAGATCAAAACAGAGCGTCCCCCGGGGAATTCGGCTCCGACGACGATCAACGCCGCTTACGGCGCCTGTCAATTCGCTCGAAAGAGGGATGCGGGAACGCCGCGACAATCGCGGGAAAATGATCTCTACGCCTGAAGAAAGTGCTGATCAGAAGGTAATTGATCTTGAAATGCGCGGGTCAAGGGAGGGGTCGGGCAGGGGTACGGCGAGGGCCGGGCCGGGCGCGGGAGGGCGCGGCGGCGGCCGGGCCGGCGGATCGGGAGTTGGCCGGAGTCGGCCGGGTCGGCGGGGGCGCGGGTGCTCAGAAGCCGCCCGCGGGGCGGTGGCGGCCGGGCGTACGGATGCTCAGGAACCGGCCGCGCGGCGGTGGCGGCCGGAGGCGCGGATGCCCGCGGACGTTCAGACGCTCAGGAGCCGGGCGCGGCCGTGGCGGCCGGCCAGCTCATCCGGATCGTGCCGCCGGACTCGCTCGCGGTCACCTCGACGTCGTCGACCAGGCCGCTGATGACCGCGAGGCCCATCTCGTCGTCGACGTCGGCGTCGTCGCCGCCCGGTCCGCTCGCGTTCCCGTCGCCGTCCGGGTCCGGGTGGGTCTCCGCGGTGCTGCGGGCGGCGGGCACGTGACCGGGGGCCGTCGGCGCGTCGTCGCCGACCTCGATGGAGAACTTCTTCTCCTCCTCGGTCAGCACCACCCGCACCGGCCCCGACAGCCCGTTGTGCTGGTGCAGCCCGACGGCCCGCAGACAGGCTTCGCCGACGGCGAGACGCACCTCGTCGAGCACCGCCTCGTCCACACCCGCCCGGCGCGCGACCGCGGCCGCCACCAGGCGGGCCGTGCGGACGTGCTCGGGGAGAGCACTGAAGCGCAATTCAACGGTGGGCATGCCAACCCCTTCAGTCATCCCACGTCATCCCGTGTCGCCACGGGAAGCATCCGTACCGGAGCGAACCACGGAGGGACCCGGCGCACGGCCCGGTCCCTCCGGCTAGCCGGCGCCTGGTCAGTCCTTCGCGGCGACGGCTTCGTCGACCGAGGTGTGGATGGGGAACACCTTGGTCAGGCCCGTGATACGGAAGATCTTCAGAATGCGCTCCTGGTTGCAGACGAGTCGCAGCGAGCCCTCGTGGGCCCGGACGCGCTTCAGCCCGCCGACGAGGACGCCCAGACCGGTGGAGTCGAGGAAGTCGACCCGCTCCATGTCGACGACCAGGTGGTAGCTGCCGTCGTTGACCAGCTCGACCAGCTGCTCGCGCAGCTTGGGGGCGGTATACACATCAATCTCGCCACCGACTTCGACGACCGTGCGGTCGCCCACGGTACGGGTCGACAGGGACAGGTCCACGGATCCTCCAGCACCTTTCAGCGAGCGGCTGCCCCGGGCGTCCCCCGCCGTCCGGCCGGAGACGGATCGGCATCCGCCATGGCATTCAATCACTTACCCCCGGGCGTGCACGACGCCTTGGGGGCATTGTCCGTCGCATCGGTGACACACTCGTGCCGATGGACGCGAACGAGTGGGGGGACGCGAACGACCGGGGGGCGGCCCCCGTGGCCGGCGGCACCCGGCCCGGGCTGCGGCCCGGCGCGCCGCACGTCACACCGGCCGGACCGCCGGACGGCGCGGAGCAGCACACGGCGGCCGACGGCGCTCGGAACGGCGCACCGCACGTCACGCCGCGCACCGCGCTGCGCCGGCTCGCTGCCCGGGAGGATCGCGCCGCTCGCATCACTCATACGGAGCACCTGCCCCCGCGCGGCGGCCGCCATGCCGACTGGCCTGCGGGCATCCGGCCGGAGGTGGTGGCCGCGGTCGAGGCCGCCGGGATCCGGCGGCCGTGGGCCCACCAGGCCGAGATGGCGGCGCACGCGCTCGCGGGCGACTCGGTGATCGCGGCCACGGGCACGGCGTCGGGCAAGTCGCTGGCGTATCTGGCACCCGTGCTCAGCGCGGCGCTCGACGGCTCCGAGGCCGCCAACGGGCGGGGCGCGACGGCCCTGTACGTGGCGCCGACGAAGGCGCTGGCCGCCGACCAGCTGCGCGCCGTCAAGGCCCTGGCCGCCCCGGTCGGCAAGGCCGTGCGCCCGGCCGTCTACGACGGCGACACGGCCACCGAGGAGCGCGAGTGGGTGCGCCTCTACGCCAACCTCGTCCTCACCAACCCCGACATGCTGCACCGCGGCATACTCCCCGGCCACTCCCGGTGGTCGTCCTTCCTGCGCGCCCTGCGGTACGTGGTGATCGACGAGTGCCACACCTACCGGGGCGTGTTCGGCTCCCACGTCGCCCAGGTCGTACGGCGGCTGCGCCGGCTCTGCGCCCGCTACGGCGCGGACCCGGTGTTCCTGCTCGCCTCCGCCACCGCGGCCGAGCCGGGCCGGTCGGCGGAGCGGCTGACCGGGCGGGCCGTGACGGAGGTCACGGACGACGCGTCGCCGCGCGGGGAGGTCGCGTTCGCCCTGTGGGAGCCGCCGCTGACGGAGCTGCACGGCGAGCGGGGCGCGCCGGTGCGGCGCACGGCCACGGCGGAGTGCGCGGAGCTGCTGACGGACCTGGCGGCGGGGGGCGTACGGACCGTCGCCTTCGTCCGCTCCCGGCGGGGCGCGGAGCTGGTCGCGATGATCGCCCAGGACCGGCTGGCGGCCGTGGACCGGACGCTGGCGGACCGGGTCGCCGCCTACCGCGGCGGCTATCTGGCGGACGAGCGGCGGGCCCTGGAGGCCGCGCTGCAGTCCGGCGAGCTGCTGGGGCTGGCCGCGACGTCCGCGCTGGAGCTGGGCGTGGACGTGTCGGGGCTGGACGCGGTGCTGCTCGCCGGCTACCCCGGCACCCGGGCCTCGCTCTGGCAGCAGGCCGGGCGGGCGGGGCGGTCCGGGCAGGGCGCGCTGGCGGTGCTGGTCGCGCGGGACGACCCGCTGGACACGTACCTGGTGCACCACCCGGAGGCGCTCTTCCGCCGGCCGGTGGAGTCCACGGTGCTGGACCCGGACAACCCGTACGTGCTCGCCCCCCACCTGTGCGCCGCCGCCGCCGAACTGCCGCTGACCGAGGCGGACTTCACCGGCGACGCCGCGTGCTTCGGCGCGGGGGCCGCGGAGCTGCTGCCGCAGCTCGCCGAGCGCGGGCTGCTGCGCCGCCGCGGCGGCGCCGGGCCGGGGGCCGCCTGGCACTGGACCCGGCGGGAACGCGCCTGCGACCTCACCGACATCCGCGGCGGGGGCGGCCGGCCCGTCGACGTCGTCGAGGACGGCACCGGCCGGCTGCTCGGCACCGTCGACGCCGCGGCGTCCCACACTACCGTCCACGAGGGCGCCGTCCACCTCCACCAGGGCCGGACCTACGTGGTCCGCACCCTGGACCTGGAGGACAACGTGGCGCTCGTGGAGCGCGCCGACCCCCCTTTCACCACCGTCGCCCGCGACACCACCGCCGTCTCCGTGCTGGAGACCGAGCGCGAGGTCCCGTGGGGGGACGCCCGGCTGTGCTTCGGGTCGGTCGAGGTCACCAACCACGTGGTCTCCTTCCTGCGCCGCCGGCTGATCACCGGCGAGATCATGGGCGAGACGAAGCTCGACCTGCCGCCGCGGACGCTGCGCACCCGCGCCGTGTGGTGGACCGTCACCGACGACCAGCTGGACGCGGCGGGCGTCGCCCGGGAGCAGCTGGGCGGCGCCCTGCACGCGGCGGAGCACGCCTCCATCGGCATGCTGCCGCTCTTCGCCACGTGCGACCGCTGGGACATCGGCGGCGTCTCGGTGCCGCTGCACGGCGACACCCTGCTGCCGACGGTCTTCGTCTACGACGGCCACCCCGGCGGCGCGGGCTTCGCCGAACGGGCCTTCGGCGTCGCCCGCGACTGGCTCGCCGCGACCCGCTCGGCGATCGCCGCCTGCGAGTGCGACACCGGCTGCCCGTCGTGCGTCCAGTCCCCGAAGTGCGGCAACGGAAACGACCCGCTGGACAAGGCGGCGGCGCTGCGGCTGCTCACGACCCTGCTGACGGGGGCGGAGCAGGGCGCGCCCCGGGACGCCGGACAGGGTGCGGAGCCGGGACAGGGTGCGGAGCCGGAGCCCGAGCCGGCACCGGCACCGGGGCCGGGGCCGGGGTCGGGGTCGGCGGCGGCAGACGCGGGCTGACCGGTCGGGTACGCCCCCGCCGGCGTACGGGCCGCTCAGCCGGCGGCGTCGAGCCGCGCCCGCTGGTCCGCCGTCAGCTCCAGGTCCACCGCGGCCAGGCTCTCGTCCAGCTGCGCCACCGACGAGGCGCCGACCAGCGGGACGACCGGCACCTCCCCGCCTATCAGCCAGGCCAGCACCACCTGGTTCACCGTCGCCCCGGTCGCCTGCGCCACCTCCCGCAGCGCCGCCAGCCGCGCGGGCGTGCCCGGGTGGTCCAGCTCGGACCCCAGCGGCTTGTCCGCGCGGACGTAGCCGCCGGCCAGCAGCGGCGAGTACGCCACGAGCGTGAGCCCGGGGTGGTGGCGTACGTAGCTGAGCAGCGCCCCGTCGGCGCCGCCCGGCGAGCCGTCCGGGTCCAGCTCGCTGGGGCGGTCGGTGCGCCGGCGCAGGTAGGTGTGGTGGTACTGCAGCAGCTCGTACCCGGCGAGGCCGGAGGCCGCGGCCAGGGCACGGGCCCGCTCCACCCGCCAGACCCACTGGTTGCTCACCCCGAGCAGGCCCACGGAGCCCTCCGCCACGAGCGCGCCGAACGCCTCGACGGTCTCCTCCTGCGGCACGCTCATGTCGTCGATGTGCGCGTACAGGACGTCCAGCTTCTCCACCCCGAGCCGCTCCCGGCTCTCCGCCGCGGACTGCCGGATCACCTTCGCCGACAGGCCCTCGGGGTTGTCGACGTACGAGGTGCCGGGCGCGAGCGGCCGGGCGCCGAGCTTGGTCGCGATGACCACCTCGTCCCCGATCCCCCGGCTGCGCCGCCACCGCCCGAGCAGGCTCTCGCTCTCGCCGCCCTGGAGTCCGTTCACCCAGAACGCGTAGTTGTCGGAGGTGTCGACGAACGTGCCGCCGGCCTCGACGTAGCGGTCGAGGATCGCGAACGACGTCTCCTCGTCGGTCGCGGTGCCGAACAGCATCGCGCCGAGGCTGAGCACGCTGACCTCGCGGCGGCGCTGCGGGTCGGTGCCGATCGTGCGGTACTTCATGCGGGTTCCCTCTCTGCGTCTGCGTCTGTGTGTGCGCCCGCCGGAGTCTGGCGGCTGGAGCGCGCTCTACCGCAACCCCGGGCGGGTCGGCCGTCCGGGACGGCGGGCCGGCGCGGGAGCGGACCTCGGCGGTGAAGCGGCCGGTACGGGCCGCCGCCACGACGTCCGCGACCTCCCCGGCCACGGCGCACCGCAGCAGCTGGGCGCCCTGCGCCGCCGCGACCCGGCGGGCCGCCGTGCAGGCCGCCGACGG
>NZ_BAAAPF010000047.1:0-30168 GCF_039531005.1 Streptomyces synnematoformans | reverse complement strand
GTCGCCGCCCGGGCGGCGACCGCCCGGGCCCGTGCCGCCGTCGCCGCGGTCGGTGCGCTCCTTGAAGTCGACGCGGCCCAGGTGCCGGTTCATGCTCTTCAGCAGGAACCACACCGCGACGCCGAGCAGCGCGAAGACGATGAAGCCGAGGACGCCCGGCGTGACCTTGTTCTTGTCGAGCTCGTCGGCGAGCGGGACGAGGTCGGCAGCCAATGTGGTGTTCACACGGTCAATTGTCGCGGATACCGGCGAAGAGGTCGTCCTCGGGGAGGGAAGTGTCCACGAGCGACTTCGCCAGCTCGTACTCCTCGGTCGGCCAGACCTCCTGCTGGATCTCCATCGGGATCTTGAAGAACGGCCCGTCGGGGTCGATCTGCGTGGCGTGCGCGATCAGCGCCTTGTCCCGGATCGCGAAGAAGTCGGCGCACGGCACGTACGTCGTGATCGTGCGCTCCTTGCGCTCGAACTGCTTCCACCGCTCCAGCCACTCCCCGTACGGCGACTCCAGACCGCGTTCGAGCATCGCCTCGTGCAGCGCGACCGTACGCGGCCGGTTGAAGCCCTGGTTGTAGTAGACCTTCAGCGGCTGCCAGGGCTCGCCCGCGTCCGGGTAGCGCGCGGGGTCGCCGGCTGCCTCGAAGGCGGCCATGGTGATCTTGTGGGTCATGATGTGGTCGGGGTGCGGATAGCCGCCGTTCTCGTCGTAGGTCGTGATGACCTGCGGCTTGAACTCGCGGATCAGCCGGACGAGCGCCTCCGCCGCCTCGTCGACGTCCTTCAGGGCGAAGCAGCCGTCGGGCAGCGGCGGCAGCGGGTCCCCCTCCGGCAGCCCGGAGTCGACGAACCCCAGCCACGCCTGCTTCACGCCGAGGATCTCCCGCGCCTCGGCCATCTCCTTGCGCCGTACTTCGTGCATGTTCTTCTCGATGAAGGCATCGCCCTGGAGCTTCGGGTTCAGGATCGACCCCCGCTCGCCCCCCGTGCAGGTGGCGACCAGGACCTCGACGCCCTCCGACACGTACTTGGCCATGGTGGCCGCACCCTTGCTCGACTCGTCGTCGGGGTGTGCATGGACGGCCATCAGCCGCAGGTCATCGCTCACAGATTCAGTCCTCGGTAACAGATCCTCTAAGCCGGCTTCTATAGTGACTGAGCGGACTGACAATTCATTCCGCCGTCAGCCGCAGCCAGCCGCTCTGCCCGGAGGGACCATCATGGCCGGTGCGCCCCAGACGCCGCCCGAGGGCCGCTACGGCCGCTCGGCCGACGCCCGTGCCGACCGGCGGCTGAAGGCCGTCGGCGCCGTGCTCGGCGCCGCCGCCCTCGGCTTCGTGGCCTGGAGCGCTGTCGACGCGACGGCCGGTTCGAAGGCGTCCGGCGAGCTGATCCGCTACCAGGTCGTGTCCGACCACGAGGTGCAGGTGCACATCGAGGTCCGCAAGAAGACGGACGTCGACGCGATCTGCACGCTGCGTTCGCTGGCAGCGGACAAGTCGGAGGCCGGCATCCGCGACGTGCGCATCGACGAGCCGAAGACGCGCGTCGACACCGTGGTGTCGATCCGCACCGCCACGCGCGGCGCCAACGCCGAGCTGGTCGGCTGCAAGGCGGCCGACGAGCGGTAACACTCGCCGTCCCGCTGCCGGAATTGTTACGATCGTGGTTTCGCCCCACCCACGAAGGCGCAATTCTTCTGGGTAGGGCGATTGCTGCATCCCAGACGCATGAGAAGTCCCCCAGCACCAGAACCACCACCGACGAGGAGCACCTGTGACCCAGACCAGCGACAACGTCACCTGGCTGACCCAGGAGGCGTATGACCAGCTCAAGGCCGAGCTGGAGCACCTGTCGGGTCCCGCACGCACCGAGATCGCCAAGAAGATCGAGGCGGCTCGTGAGGAGGGTGACCTGCGGGAGAACGGCGGGTATCACGCGGCCAAGGAGGAGCAGGGCAAGCAGGAGCTGCGCGTGCGCCAGCTCCAGCAGCTGCTCGAGAACGCGAAGGTCGGCGAGGCTCCGCCGGACGACGGCGTCGTCGAGCCCGGGATGGTCGTCACGATCGCCTTCGACGGCGACGAGAGCGACACCCTGACCTTCCTGATGGCCTCCCGGGAGTACGCGACCGGGGACGTCGAGACGTACTCGCCGCAGTCGCCGCTGGGTATGGGAGTCAACGGCAAGAAGGTCGGCGAGGAGGCCAGCTACGAGCTGCCCAACGGCAAGACCGCGATGGTGACGATCCTCGACGCCAAGCCGTACGCCGCCTGACCGCGCGTCGGACGCAGCAGCCCGGCACGAAAGCCCCCGGCAGGGGAACCGAGGTTCCCGCGCCGGGGGCTTCGGCGTGCGCCGGCCTGCGGCGCCGGGTGCGTCACCCGGCGGAGTTGCGGTACTTCCGCACGGCCAGCGTGCGGAAGATCACGATGATGACGACGGAGTACATCAGCGAGGCCAGCACCGGGTGCTGCATCGGCCAGGCGTCGGACTGGACGACGCCCGGGTTGCCGAACAGCTCGCGGCACGCCTGCACGGTCGCGCTGAAGGGGTTCCAGTCCGCGATGTGCCGCAGCCAGGAGGTCATGTTGCCCGAGTCCACGAAGGCGTTCGAGACGAACGTCACCGGGAACAGCCAGACCAGCCCGCCGGACGTGGCCGCCTCGGGCGTGCGCACCGACAGGCCGATGAGCGCGCCGACCCAGGTGAAGGCGTACCCGAGCAGGAGCAGCAGGCCGAAGGCGGCCAGCGCCTTCGGCACACCCTCGTGGATCCGCCAGCCGACCAGCGCGGCGACGACGGCCAGCACGACCAGCGTCAGGGCGGTCTGCACCAGGTCGGCGAGGGTGCGGCCGGTGAGGACCGCGCCGCGGGCCATCGGCAGCGACCGGAAGCGGTCTATGAGGCCCTTGTGCATGTCCTCGGCTATGCCGGCGCCGGCTCCCGCGGTGGCGAAGGTGACGGTCTGGGCGAAGATGCCGGCCATCAGGAACTCGCGGTAGATCTCGGAGTCCGTACTGCCGCCGACGTTCATGGAGCCGCCGAACACGTACGAGAACAGCACCACGAACATGATCGGCTGGATCAGGCCGAAGATGACCACTTCCGGTATCCGGGACATCCGGAGCAGGTTGCGCTTGGCGACGACCAGCGAGTCGCGGGCGGACTGGCCGACGCCCCCCAGGGCGGGCGGCGCCGCGGGGGCGGGGCGCGCCGGGGCGGTCGAGGCGGTCACTGTGCGGTCTCCTTCACGGCGTCGTCGGCGGCCTTTCCGTCGCCGCCCTCGGTTGCGTTCCCGTTCTCGGTCTCGGCGGCGTGGCCGGTCAGCGAGATGAACACGTCGTCCAGCGTGGGCCGGCGCAGCCCGATGTCGTCGATGGCGATGCCGCGCTCGTCCAGGTCCCGGATGACGTCGGCGAGCAGCCGGGCGCCGCCGCTGACGGGCACGGTGAGCTTGCGGGTGTGGTCCGCGACCGTGACCTCGCCCTGGCCGAGGGCGCCGAGCACCTCGCTGGCGGCGAAGATCTCGTCGCGCTGGTGCACGACGACCTCGACGCGCTCGCCGCCGGTGCGGGCCTTCAGCTCGTCGGAGGTGCCGCGCGCGATGACGCGGCCGTGGTCGATGACGCAGATGTCGTGCGCCAGGTGGTCGGCCTCTTCCAGGTACTGCGTGGTGAGCAGCAGCGTCGTGCCGCCCTTGACCAGCTCCTGGATGACGTCCCAGAGCGCCTGCCGGTTGCGCGGGTCGAGGCCGGTGGTCGGCTCGTCCATGAACATCACGGGCGGCTCGACGACGAGCGCGGCGGCCAGGTCGAGCCGCCGGCGCATGCCGCCGGAGTACGTCTTGGCCGTGCGGTCCGCGGCGTCGGCGAGGTTGAACCGCTCCAGGAGCGCGCCGGCGCGGGCCTTCGCGTCGCGCGCGCTCAGCTGGTAGAGCTGGCCGACCATCTGGAGGTTCTCCCGGCCGGTCAGATACTCGTCGACCGCGGCGAACTGGCCGGACAGGCCGATGGACCTGCGCACCTCGTTGGGGTGCTGGAGGACGTCGAGCCCCGCGACCTCGGCGCGGCCGGCGTCGGGCCGGAGCAGCGTGGTCAGCACGCGTACGGCGGTGGTCTTGCCGGCTCCGTTGGGGCCGAGCAGGCCGAGGACGGAGCCTTCGGGGACGTCGAGATCGACGCCGTCCAGTGCCCGCACATCGCCGAAGTGCTTGACCAGCCCCTCGGCATGGATGGCGCCTGGCATAGAAATCTCCCCAGGTTGGATGGAAGTCGGTGGTGGATGGGCGGTGGGCTGGAGGCGCTTCTCAACAAATGTCAGACATGAGCGCGCGGCCGGGCAACAGCAGGAGAGTAGAACACGCGATATATCGCGTCAAGTCGCGAGGGGCTCAGTCGCGAGCGCGGGTGTGCGCGGGGCGCGCCACGGGTCGTGCGTCGGGCCGTGCGCCGTGCTCGTCGTACCTGTCGTGCTCCATGCGGTCGTCGTGTGTCAGGCAGTCACCGTGTACCCGGCTTTCCGGAGCGCCGCGAGCACCCGATCACAGTGCTCCCGCCCCTTGGTCTCCAGCTGTAGCTCGACCTCGGCCTCCGTGAGCCCCAGGCGCGGATCGGTACGCACGTGGCTCACGTCGAGGACGTTAGCGTCCGCCTCTGACAACACCCCCAGCAGCGTCGCGAGCGTCCCCGGCCGGTCCGTCACCCGCAGCCGCAGCGACAGGTACCGCCCCGCCGCGGCCATGCCGTGGCGCAGGATGCGCTGGACGAGCAGCGGGTCGACGTTCCCGCCGGAGAGCACCGCCACCACCGGTCCGCCCCCGAAGGAGTCCGGGTCGGCCAGCAGCGCGGCGACCGGGGCCGCCCCGGCCGGCTCGACGACCAGCTTCGCCCGCTCCAGGCACAGCAGTACCGCGGCGGACAACTCGTCCTCGGAGACCGTACGCACCTCGTCCACGTGCTCGCCAATGATTTTGAACGGGACGTCGCCCGGCTTGCCGACCTGGATGCCGTCCGCCATCGTCCCGAACGACTCCAGCGCCACCGGCCGCCCGGCCGCGAGCGACGGCGGGTACGCGGCCGCGTCCTCGGCCTGCACCCCGACGATCCGCACGTCGGGCCGTACCGCCTGCACCGCCGTCGCGATCCCGGCCGCGAGCCCCCCGCCGCCGATCCCCACCACGATCGTCGACACCTCCGGGCACTGCTCCAGCACCTCCAGGCCGACCGTGCCCTGCCCCGCCACCACGTCGGGGTGGTCGAAGGGGTGGATGAGAACGGCGCCGGTCGCCGCGGCGTACGCCTCCGCCGCCTCCAGCGTCTCGTCGACGACGTGGCCGTGCAGCCGTACGTCCGCGCCGTAGTCCAGCGTCGCGGCCACCTTGGGCAGCGGGGCGCCGACCGGCATGAAGACCGTCGAGCGCACGTCCAGCAGCGACGCCGCCAGGGCCACGCCCTGCGCGTGGTTGCCCGCGCTGGCGGCGACCACGCCGCGGGCGCGCTGCTCCGCGTCCAGCCCGGCGATGCGCACGTACGCGCCGCGCAGTTTGAACGAACCGGTGCGCTGCAGGTTCTCGCACTTCAGATGGACCGGCTCGGCGACCAGCCGGGAGAGGAACCTGCTGCCCTCCAGCGCGGTGACCCGGGAGATGCCGGCGAGCATCCGCTGTGCGTCGCGTACGTCGTCCAGGCTGACGGCACCGGCCGCGGCTGCGCTCATATCGACAGTCTCGCACGCTGAGACGACGCGGGTTTTCCACAGGCCGTACGGCACCCGGCCTGGTGCGCGTAATCTGTGGCCCAGTTCGAATGCGAATGTCCAGCGCCGTCCTACGCACCTTGCCCCACGCACCGATCCGCACAGCACACGTCCTCACGAAGTGAGCACCGTCCATGCCCTCCCCCCTTTCCCCGACCGACACCCCACCGGTGCCCGACCTGCTCAACGACCTGCAGCACCAGCTGGCCGTCTTCGCCCGCCGCGCCGAGCAGACCCGCCTGGCCGGCCTCGGCCAGGTGCGCAACTCGATGGACCGCGCCGCGTACCTGCTGCTCAACCGCCTGGAGCAGTACGGCCCCACGGGCGTCAAGGCCCTCGCCGCCGGCATGGGCATCGACTCCTCCACCGTGACCCGGCAGGTCGCGCCGCTCGTCGACGGCGGGCTGGTCGAACGCGCCACGCACCCGGAGGACGGCCGCGCCGTCGTGCTGGAGCTGTCGCCGCTCGGCCGGGCGCGGCTGCACGAGGTGCAGCAGTCGCGGCGCGAGCTGGTCGCGCAGCTGACCTCCGACTGGACGGAGGCGGAACGTGCCACGTTCTGCACGCTGCTCACCCGCTTCAACACCTCGGTCTCCGAGGCCAACACCGGACAGCCGGAGGAGCGGCAGCAGACCCCGCAGGACGGGGCGGCCAGCGTCAGGCCGGTGCTTCCGGAGTCTTGACCCCGGCGCCCGGCTGCCGTCCTATTAGACGAGGGCGGTGAAGGGAGCAGCGCGGTGCGTCAGCGGCGCTCGGCACAGAAGCGCCGCCGCGCCCTGGAGTTCGAGGCCTTCTGCGCGGGCGCGGCCGGCCGGCTGCTGCATGTCGCCCACCTGCTCACCGCCGAGCCGCCGGACGACGCCCCGCAGGCCGAACGGCTGCTGGTCCGGTCCCTGGCCCGTACGTACGCCGGCTGGGACCGGCTGCGCGGCGAGGATCCGTACGAGGCGGCCCGCCAGCAGCTCGTCTCCCGCTTCGCGCAGACCGCCTGGCGCTACCGGCGCAGCTCCGGCGGCCTGCTCGACCGGCTCTCGCCGCAGGAGCGGCTGGTGCTCGTGCTGCGGATGTCCGAGGGCGTCGCCGAGGAGCAGACCGCCGCCGTGCTCGGGCTGCCGCCCGAGCGGGTCCACCAGATACTGCTGCGCGCCAGCGCCGCCATGCTGAGCCGGCGCCCGCCGGCCGCCGGCCGTACCCGGCCGGAGGTGGCGACGCCGTGATCTCGATCAACGCCCGCAAGGAACAGGCCGTACGCGACCTCCTCGACGGCCCACCCCCGACCGTGCCGCCGCAGCTCGCGCGGCTGGCCGCCGACCGCGGCCGGCGGCTGCTGCGCCGCCGGCTGCTGCTGCGCGGCGGGGTGTGGCTGCTGCTCGTCGCGGCGCTGGTGGCGCTGACGGTGTGGGCGGTGGTGAGCGGCACGTGGGTGGACGACCCGGCGGAGACGACGCCGGACTTCGAGGGCTGGTGAGGCCGCAGGCACCCCTGGCGGGGCCGTAGCCCCGCGGGGACCGGTAGGCCCGCGGGGGCCGTAGCCCCGCCGGGGCCGTCGGAGCCGGCCGGCGGGCGCGTCAGCCGCCGAGCGCCTGCGTGAGGTCCGCCAGCAGGTCGTCCACCGACTCGATCCCGACCGACAGCCGCACCAGGTCGTCCGGCACCTCCAGCGGCGACCCGGCCGCCGAGGCGTGCGTCATCCGCCCCGGGTGCTCGATCAGCGACTCGACGCCGCCCAGCGACTCCCCCAGGATGAACAGCCGCGCCCGGTTGCAGACCTCGACCGCCGCCTCCTCGCCGCCCTCGACCCGGAACGACACCATGCCGCCGAAGTCGCGCATCTGCTTCGCGGCCGTCTCGTGCCCGGGGTGCTCTTCGAGGCCCGGGTAGTAGACGTGCGTCACGCGCGCGTGCCGGTCCAGCATGTGCGCGACGCGCGCCGCGTTGGCGCTGTGCCGGTCCATCCGTACGGCCAGCGTCTTGATGCCGCGCAGCACCAGCCAGGCGTCGAACGGGCCGGCCACCGCGCCCATCGCGTTCTGGTGGAACGCCAGCCGCTCGCCCAGCTCGCGGTCGGCCACGACGAGCGCGCCGCCGACGACGTCCGAGTGCCCGCCCATGTACTTCGTCGTGGAGTGCACGACGACGTCCGCGCCGAGGGCCAGGGGCTGCTGCAGGTAGGGGCTGGCGAAGGTGTTGTCGACGACGAGCAGCGCGCCGGCCTCGTGCGCGACGGCGGCGGAGGCGGCGATATCGGTGATGCCGAGCAGCGGGTTGCTGGGCGTCTCGACCCACACCGCCTTCGTGCGGTCGGTCAGCGCGGCCCGTACCGCCGCCGGGTCCGAGGTGTGCGCGACCGAGAACTCCACCCCCCAGCGCGCCGCGACCTGCGCGAACAGCCGGAAGGAGCCGCCGTACGCGTCGTCCGGGATGACCACGTGGTCACCGGGGACGAGCACGGTGCGCAGCAGGCAGTCCTCGGCGGCCAGCCCGGAGGCGAACGCGAGGCCGCGGGCCCCGCCCTCCAGCGCGGCGAGGTTCTGCTCCAGGGCGGTGCGGGTGGGGTTCGCGGAACGGCTGTACTCGTAGCCTCCGCGCAGGCCTCCCACGCCGTCCTGCTTGTACGTGGACACCTGGTGGATCGGCGGTACGACCGCGCCCGTCGCCGGGTCGGGCTCCTGGCCCGCGTGGATGGCGACGGTCTCGAAGCTGGGCTCGCTCATGCGGCCCGAGGATAAGCCCTGGAGGGGGGCCGCTGCGCGCTGCCGTCTGGTTTGCTGGAGGGGAGGAACCCGTACGTGCAGCCGCCCGGACCGCACCTCCCGTGAGAAGCCAGGACATATCAATGGAACTGTTGTTCGCACTCCTCGTCATCGCCCTGATCGCCTGGGTGGCCGTGCCGATGCTGCGGCGGGCCCGGGGCGGCCGGGAGGTGGTGCAGACGGACGCCAGGGCCGTCGACCCGGCCGGCGGCTACGGCTTCGTGCCCGTGGACGAGCTGGACGTCCGCCTCCCCGGCCCCGACCCGCAGCTCGCCGAGGTCCTGCAGGAGCTGGCGCAGGACGGGGACTGGGAGGCCGCCTCCCGGCTGCTCGCGCTCACCGACGACGACTGGGAGCTGCGCTGGCAGCGCGTGCAGACCCTGGCGGGCGCCGCGGCCTTCGAGCTGGCGCAGGCCCCGGGCGAGGGCGGCGCGTGGCTGCGGTCGTGGCGGGCGGAGCGGCCGAAGGACGCGGGCGGGGCCGAGGTGCACGCGGAGTTCCTGGTCCGGCAGGCGTGGCTGGCCGGGTCGTCGGCCGAGGAGTTCCCGGTGATCCTGGAGGAGGCGAAGAAGGTCTGCGCGGAGGCCGCGGTGCTCGCGCCGGGCGGCCCCATGCCGTACATCATCGAGCTGGCCGTCGCCCGCGGCGCCCACTACCGCGAGGCGGACTTCGAGGAGCTGTGGCACACGGTCGAGCAGCGCGCCGGCGACCACATGGGCGCGCATCTCGCGGCGCTGCAGTACGCCTGCGAGAAGTGGCACGGCTCGCGGGAGGCGGCGTACGACTTCGCGCAGCGCGCGGCCGGCTCGGCGGGGCCGGGGACGCTGCTGCCGGCGCTGCCGCTGTTCGCGGTCTGGGAGCACCTGCCGGAGGCGAACCTGGTGCGCGGGCTGTACGAGGGCGAGGTCGTCCGGGAGGCGATCGAGGGCGCGCAGTACGCGGTCCACCACGCCGCGGCGGACCACCCGATGCTGCCGCACGTCCGGCACCTGCTGGCGTGCTTCCTGGTGCGGGCGGAGCGGTACGAGGAGGCGCTGGAGCAGATCCGCCACGTGGACGGGTACGTGGGCGCGCTCCCGTGGTCGCTGAGCGAGCAGCCGGCGGCGGAGTACGCCGCGTACCGGGCGCTGGCGGTGGCGGGATACGAGGGCGGCCGGGGCGCGGCGCTGAAGTGACGGCGGGAATGTCGGAGCGGCGCGGTACGTTTCGGGAGTGGGCCGGGAGTGCGGGAGGCGCGAGCGTCGTCAGCGGAGGAGGCCGGAGAGATGTTCCTGAACCGCCACAAGAACCAGCTCGTCACGAAGGACGAGGCGATCCCCGGCCGCCCCGAGCCCGCCTTCTCCGTCCCCGAGCGCCACACGGTGCTGGGCAACCCCCTCGCGGGCCCGTACCCGGAGGGACTGGAGGTCGCGGACTTCGCGCTGGGCTGCTTCTGGGGGGCGGAGCGCCGCTTCTGGCAGACGCCGGGTGTGTGGACGACGCTCGTCGGCTACCAGGGCGGGCACACGGCCCACCCGACGTACGAGGAGGTCTGCACGGGCCAGACGGCCCACACGGAGGCCGTCCGCGTGGTGTACGACCCGGCGGTCGTGTCGTACGAGGAACTGCTCAAGCTCTTCTGGGAGTCCCACGACCCCACCCAGGGCTTCCGCCAGGGCAACGACATCGGCACCCAGTACCGCTCGGCGATCTACACCCACACCCCCGCCCAGACCACCGCGGCCACCACCTCCCGCGCCGCGTACCAGCAGGTCCTGAACGCCTCGGGCTACGGCGACATCACCACGGAGATAGCCCCGTCGGCCAACCGCCCCTTCCACCCGGCGGAGGGCTACCACCAGCAGTACCTGTCGGACGCGAAGAACCCGAACGGCTACTGCGGCACCGGCGGGACCGGGGTGGCGTGCCCGGTGGGCATCGCCTCGGCGGAGAGCTGAATCGCTTCTCCCTCACTCGTTCGAGCGGCGGGAACGGACATGCGCCCGGTACGCTGCCGCGAGGGATCAGAATCGCGCCCATGGGAGCACAATGACCACCTCCGCCGCCGGGCAGCCGCTCATCCCCCAGCCGCCGCCGACGGTCACGGCCTTGCGACAGGCCGTCAGCCAGATCGCGCCCGCCGCCCTGCCGGCCTTCGCCCGCGAGCTGGACCAAGCGGCCGACCAGTCGCGGCAGGGCTCCGAGCTGGGGCCGCTGCGGCGGTTCGTCGCGCAGTGGTCCGTGTACGTCTACATCCAGCGTCAGCCCGACCTGGCACGGCAGTTGCGCCACTGGGAGGACGTGGCCGAGTCGAGCGACGCCGGGCAGGTCCGCCAGGCCGCATCCGAGATCGGCAAGATGCTGGACGACGCCCACGCGGCCCTTGGCATCCCGATCCGGTGAGCACAGACTGGCGCTGGGAGTTCGACCCCGATCAGGCCCATGTCGCAGGCGGCATCCCCGAACACGTTGTGGCCGCCCTCGTGGCGCCGCGGGATCCGCTGATCGTCATCGTCCGCATCGTGCCCCCGCTCGACGACCTGTAGCCGAAATCCGGCGTATCAGCCGGTGGCGAGGAGTTCGAGGGTGTCGATGACGCGGTGGGAGAAGCCCCACTCGTTGTCGTACCAGGCGACCACCTTGACGTGGCGGCCGTCGACGCGGGTGAGGGCCGAGTCGAAGACGGCCGAGGCGGGGTTGCCGGTGATGTCGGAGGAGACGAGGGGGTCTTCGGTGTATTCGAGGATGCCGGCGAGGCGGCCTTCGGCGGCGGTGCGGTAGGCGGCGAGGACGTCGTCGCGGGTCACGTCGCGGGTGACGGTGGTGTTGAGTTCGACCAGGGAGCCGACCGGGACCGGGACGCGGATGGAGTCGCCGGACAGCTTGCCGTCCAGGCCGGGGAGCACGAGGCCGATGGCCTTGGCCGCGCCCGTCGTGGTGGGGGCGATGTTGACGGCGGCGGCGCGGGCGCGGCGGGCGTCGCGGTGGGGGCCGTCCTGGAGGTTCTGCTCCTGGGTGTAGGCGTGCACCGTGGTCATGAAGCCGTGCTCGATGCCGGCGAGTTCGTCCAGGACGGCGGCCAGCGGGGCGAGCGCGTTGGTGGTGCAGGAGGCGTTCGAGACGACGGTGTGCGCCTGCGGGTCGTACGCCTCGGTGTTGACGCCGGGCGCGAGGGTCACGTCCGCGCCGGCGGAGGGGGCGCCGACGAGGACCTTGCGCGCGCCCGCGTCGAGGTGCGCGCGGGCGGCGTCGGCGGCGGTGAAGCGGCCGGTGGCTTCGAGCGCGAGGTCCACCCCGAGTTCGGTCCACGGCAGCTTCGCCGGCTCCCGCTCCGCGAGCACCTTGATGCGGCGGCCGTCGACGACGAGCGTGTCGCCGTCGACGGTGACGGGGCGGCCCAGGCGGCCGGCGGTGGTGTCGTAGGACAGGAGCCGCGCGAGGGTGGCGGGGTCGGCGAGGTCGTTGACGGCGACGACGTCGAGGGTGCTGTCACGCTCCAGCAGTGCGCGCAGCACGTTGCGGCCGATGCGGCCGAATCCGTTGATGGCGATGCGGGTCATGGACGTCCTGCCTTCCGGGTTTCAACGGTGTTACTCACCAGCAGGTTCGCCCGTCTCACGGGGCTGTGACAGCGGCGCGCATGCCACACTCCGCAAGGATCTCGCCAGCCGCTCCGGCCGCCTACTCGCCTCTCGCGAAGGTGCGCCGGTACTCGCTCGGCGTCGTGCCCAGGATCCGCTGGAAGTGCAGCCGCAGGTTCGCGCCGGTGCCGAGGCCGACGTGGTCGGCGATCTGCTCGACGCTCTGCTCCGAGCGCTCCAGCAGCTCGCGCGCCACGTCGACACGGGCCCGCATGACCCACTGCATCGGCGTGTAGCCGGTGTCGTCCACGAAGCGCCGCGAGAACGTGCGCGGGGACACCCCCGCGTGCCTGGCCAGCGCCTCCAGGGTGAGCGGCTCGCCGAGCCGGTGCAGCGCCCACTCCCGGGTCGCGGCGAACCGCTCGCCGAGCGGCTCCGGCACGCTGCGCGGCACGTACTGCGCCTGGCCGCCGCTGCGGTACGGGGCCGCCACCAGGCGCCGGGCGGCGTGGTTGGACGCGGCCACGCCGAGGTCGCCGCGCAGGATGTGCAGGCACAGGTCGATGCCGGAGGCGGCGCCGGCGGAGGTCAGCACGCTGCCTTCGTCGACGAAGAGCACGTTCTCGTCGACCCGCACCTCCGGGTGCTTCGCGGCGAGCGCCCGCGTGTAGTGCCAGTGGGTGGTGGCGCGGAGGCCGTCGAGGAGGCCGGTGGCGGCGAGGGCGAAGGCGCCGGTGGAGATGGCGGCGAGGCGGGCGCCGCGGCGGTGGGCGGCGGTCAGCGCGGCGGTGACGGCCGGCGGCGGGTCGTCGCGGTCGGGGAAGCGGTAGCCGGGCACGAAGACGATGTCGGCCCAGGTGAGCGCGGAGAGGCCGTGCGCGACGTGGTACGAGAGGCCGTCGCCGCCGGTCACGAGCCCGGGTGCGGCGCCGCACACGCGCACCTCGTACGGCATGCTCCGGCGGGTGCTGAAGACCTGCGCGGGGATGCCGGCGTCGAGCGGTTTGGCGCCTTCGAGCACGAGGACGGCGACGCGGCGGAGGCGGGAGGCTGGCACGGGTCCACGGTACGCAGAATCGGGACCCGGGTGGGCGGGACGGCGCCGGCGGTGGGCGGGGCGCGGCGGGGGTAGGAACCGGGCATGCGCCCCGTGGACTACGACGACCGCCTGCACCGCGGCTACGCCGCGGGCCGCGCGCTCACCGGCGCCCAACGCGCCGCCTGGGCCCGCGCCTTCGCCGCCCGCCTCCTCGCCGTCCGCCCGCTGCGCGGGCTGGACCTCGGCTCCGGCACCGGACGGTTCGCGCCGCTGCTCGCCGCGGAGTTCGGCGGCCCGGTCACCGGCGTCGAGCCGTCGCGGCGGATGCGCGAGCAGGCGGTCGCGCACGCGGCGCATCCGCGGGTCGCGTACGTCCCCGGGCGGGCGGAGGCGCTGCCGCTGCCGGACGGGGCGGTCGACTTCGGCCTGAGCTTCCTCGTCTGGCACCACGTACGGGACAAGCCCGCCGGCGCCCGCGAGTTGCACCGGGTGCTCCGCCCCGGCGGCACCCTGCTGCTGCGCACCGAACTCACCGACCGGCTGCCCGCCCTGTGGTACATCGACGCCTTCCCGCGGGGCCGGGAGATCCTCGGTGCGCTCTACGAGCCGCTGTCGGCGGTGCGCGCCACGTTCGAGGCGGCGGGGTGGGAGCTGGCGTCGGTGGCGGAGGTCGAGCTGCCCGCCCCGGGCACGTGGGCGGAGGCGCTGGCCCGGCTGCGTACGCGCGCGTTCTCCGTCTTCGAGCACATGCGGGAGGCCGACGTCGACGCCGGCTTCGCCGAGTTGGAGCGCCGGGTCGCCGCGGCGCCGCGGGCGCCCGCGCCGGTGGCTCCCGGGACGCTGCTCACCCTCCGGCGCGCGTGACCGCGACGCGGCCGCGCCGGTTCCGGCGGGCGTCCCTCACCAGACGCCCACCTCGCTGTTCGGGCGGATCTGCGCCACCACCGGCACGGCCTCGCCGACCGCCTCGACCGCCTCCGGGGTCCACGGCCCGTCCGCGGCGAACACCACGTGCTCGATCCCGTACTCCGCGAACGACTCGCACCGCTCCGCCACCGACTCCGCCGGCTCGGTCAGCTCCATCCGGGCGGTGACCGTCTTCTCCACCTCCCAGTACGGCCGCCCGGCCGCCGCGCAGTGGTCCGCGAGCACGTCCAGCTCGCGGCGGAGCGTCAGGCCGCCGTCGGGTACGTCGAAGAAGTTGCACGCGTCCGCGTACTGCGCCGCCAGCCGCAGCATCGGCCCGTCGCCCACGCCGCCGACGAGCACCGCCGGGCGGGGCCGCTGCACCGGCTGCGGGCTGCACACGGGGTAGTCCAGCGTGAAGTGCCGCCCGTCGAACGAGCCGGTGTCCCCCGCCCACATCTGCTGCGCCAGCCGCAGCGTCTCCTCCAGCCGCTCGACGCGCTCGACGGCGGGCGGCAGGGACAGCCCCATGGCGTACGCCTCGTCCTCGCGGTAGGCGGCGCCGAAGCCGAGCCAGGCGCGGCCGCCGGAGAGCACGTCGAGGGTGGTGACGGCCTTGACGAGCAGGGCGGGCGGGCGGTAGGTGACGCCGGTGACCATGGTGCCGATGCGGACGTGCTCGGTGCGCGCGGCCAGGTAGCCGAGGGTGGTGTACGCCTCCAGCACCGGCTCGTCCGGGGTGCACGTGGGGTCGGCCTGCATCAGGTGGTCACCGACCCAGACGGTGTCCACGCCCGCCGTGTCCGCCGCGCCGACGACGGCGGCCAGCGCGGGCGCGACGGCGGTGGGGCCGCCGGGCCAGGAGAAGTCGGTGACGTTGATGCTGATGCGCATGGTGGGCGGCCTCCTCGTCGCTTCACCACACAGCCTGCCTGGAAACGCGCCCGCGGGTCGTCCGTCCAGAGGAGTCAACTTTCTTACTCCCGGGGGAGTAACGGCCGCCAGGCGTGCCTTCCGGGGGCGTCAGCGGCCCCGCCGCAGGCGGCGGCCGGGGCGGTACGCGCCGGGGGGCGGCGGCGACTGCGTACCGTGGTCTCATGAGCACCGCCAAGTTGACGCCCGCCCGGCGCCGGGCCGTGGCGGAGGCCGACGCCGCGACCGGGCTGGTGCGCGCGAGCGAGCGCGTGCTGGAAGGGCTCGTGGACGGCGGTTTCGCGGTACGGCACCCGCGCCCGCCGCACCGGCACTACCTCACCCCCGCCGGGCGCGAGCTGCGCGACCGGCTGCTGGCGGCCGAGGCGCCCGCCGCCGAAACGACCGCGGCCGGGGGCGCCGGGGACGCGGCCGGCAGCGGTACGGGGCCCGCGGAGGCGGGGGTGTTCGCGGCCCGTACCGGCGGCGAGCCCGCGCCGCCCGACCCCGCCGCGCGCGCACGCGAGGTGCGCAGCGCCTGGGAGGGCCTCGCGGAGCTGCGCCGGGTCACCAACCCCGACGGCGCCACGGACGTGCCGTGCGCCTGGGAGCGTACGCACCTGGCGCCCGCCGCCGGACTGGCGCTGGAGGCCGCCGGCGCGCCGCCGGCCCCCCCCGGGACCGCCGGCTACGTCGTCACCGCGGCCGAGCACCAGCCGGAGGCGGTACGGGTCGACTGGCGGCCCGGGCCGGCGCTGATGGAGCTGGTTCGCGGCGCGGGGGCGCTGGAGGCCGCGGGCTGGCAGGTCTCCGAACACCCGGAGCGCGACGGCGGAATGTACCTGCTGGCCTCGCCGCGCCGCCGCTGACGGGCCTTCCGTTCCGTACGGCGGGTCGATGCGACCGGCGTGGAGAGACGCGTACGGGCCTGTCCGCACCCGTACGCGCCCCTCCCCCCGACTCCCCGTGCCCCCGTCGCTCCCCTGGCCCGCCGTCCCAGGCCCGCTACCGCCGCCTCCCGCTACGCCGCCTCCCGCTCCGTGACCTTCAGCCGGCCCTTCCTGATCACCGCAAGCCGCGGTGCCCGCTTGGCGATCGAGCTGTCGTGCGTCACCAGCACGTAGGTCAGCCCCAGCTCCTTCCACAGCCCTTCCAGCAGCCCCACGATGTCGTCCCGGGTGTCCTCGTCGAGGTTGCCGGTGGGTTCGTCGGCGAGCAGCACCTTCGGCTGCTTGACCAACGCCCGCGCGATGGCCACCCGCTGCTGCTGGCCGCCGGACAGCTCGCCGGGCAGGTGCGTGAGCCGCTCGGCGAGGCCGACCGACTCCAGGGCCTCGGCGGCGCGCCGGGCGCGCTCCGTCGCCTTCACGCCGAGCGGCGCGAGCGCGGTCTCGACGTTCTCCTGGGCGCTGAGGGTGGGGATGAGGTTGAAGCTCTGGAAGACGAAGCCGATGGTCGCGGCCCGCACCCGGGTCAGCGCGGCCTCGCTCAGGCCGCCGAGGTCGGTGCCGTCGAGGCCGACCGTGCCGGAGGTCGCCCGGTCGAGGCCGCCGAGCAGTTGCAGCAGCGTCGACTTGCCGCCGCCGGTGGGGCCGCGGACGACGAGCTGGTCGCCGTCGGCGATGGTGAGGTCGACGCCGGCGAGGGCGTCGATGGCCTCCTTGCCGCGCTGGTAGCGCTTGGTGACGCCGGTCAGCTGGTACATCGTGGTCAACTCCTGGGTGCCGCGAGGGTGAGGTGGTCGGAGGGAGAAGCGGGGGGCGAGGGCCGGGGCCGGGAGTCCCGGGGTCCCGGGGCCCCGGGGTGGCCGAGGGGCGTTACTCGACGCGCCGCAGCGCGTCCGCCGGTCGCAGCCGCGCCGCCCGCCAGCCGCCGAAGCAGCCGGCGATCAGCCCGCCCGCGGCCGCCAGCGCGACGGCCAGCGCGATCACGGACAGCGTGACGGGCGCCTGCAGCGCGACCTCCACGCTGGTGGTGGCCTCGTCCAGCATCTTCTGCGGCCCCCGCAGCACGGCGCCTTCGGGCGCGTCGGAGGCGGGGCCCACCGAGGCGTCGAGCGTCGGGGCGACGGCGGTGACGACGTACGCCCCGGCGATCCCGAGCGCGATGCCGAGCACGCCGCCGAGGATCCCGTTGACGAACGCCTCGCCCATCACCTGCCGGACGACGCGCCCGCTGCGCCAGCCGAGCGCCTTCAGCGTGCCGAACTCCCGCACCCGCCGGCCGACGGCGGACATCGTGAGCAGCCCGGCGAGCAGGAAGGCGGCGACCAGCACGACGACGGAGAGCCACCTGCCGATGTTGGTGGCGAGGTTGGAGGCGGTGGAGAGGTTGCCGGAGACCTGCTCGGCGAGGTCGGAGGCGGAGGTGACGCTGGCGCCGGCCACGTTCTCGTCGATGGCGTCCTTGACCGCGGGGATGTCCTCGGAGCTGTCGGCCTTGACGTAGATGGTGGAGACCTTGTCCTCCAGGTCGGCGTCGGACAGCTGCTGGGCGCGCTGCAGCGGGATGTAGACGTTGGCGGTGGCGGCCCCGGTGTCGGCGGTGGCGATGCCGACGACCTCGAACTTCTTGCCCTTGATGGTGATCTTGTCGCCGGTCTTCAGCCCCTCGTCCTTGGCGTAGGCGCTGTCGACGACGGCCTTGAGGGCGTCGGTGTCGTTCTTGCCGAAGGTCGCGCCGTCGCTGATCCTCGACGAGGACAGCGGGCCGACGTCCTGCCGGGTGACGTCGACGCCGGTGACGGTGAAGGAGTCGACGTCGATGTCGGCGCCGCCGCCCTCGATCCGCGGGCCGCCCTCGCCGCCGCCGGGGCCGCCCTGGCCGGGGGCGGCCTGCCCGCCGGCGCCGCCCTCGATCCTGCCCTGCCGGAAGTCGCCCTTGAACTCGATGTCGTTGAGCGCCAGCGCGCCCACGGCGGTGTCGACGCCGTCCTGCGCGGCGACGTCGTCGACGGCCGAGGCGTCGAGGTGCTGGAAGCCGCCGAGCGGCATGAGCCGGTCGTCGGTCTCGGTGGAGTCCTCGCCGTCCTCGCCCGGTCCGATGCGGAAGGTCTGCGGGCCGCCGTCGCTCTCGTCGGCCTCCTTGCTGACGGTGAGGTCGGTGCCCACGCCGTAGAGGGAGTGCAGGACTTCGTCCTGGGCGTCGCGCATGCCGGCGGCCACGGACGAGACGGTGATGACGAGGCCGATGCCGAGGGCGAGCCCCAGGGCGACGACGAGAGCGGCCTTTCTGCGCCGGCGCAACTCGCGCCGCAGATAGGTGAGGAACATGCGGCGAAGTTATGGCGCCAGGTTGGGGAAAGGCTGAGGCGACGGTGAGAGCGCCATGAGAAAGGGCCGGGACCGGCCGTACGTACGCCGTACGGTCCATGTCCCGGCCCTTCAGGTGCGCCGGTGCCGCGGTGCGCCGGTGCGCGGCGCGCGCCGGGTCAGAGCGCGCTGCCCGCCTGCCAGGCGGCCCAGTCCATGTTCCAGCCGTTGAGGCCGTTGTCCGGGGCGATGGTCTCGTCGGGCGAGTTCTTGACGATCACGACGTCGCCGAGGAGCGACTGATCGTAGAACCAGGCGCCGTCGGTGCCCGGGTCGTCCGCGCCCTGCTTGTCGAACAGGCCGACGCAGCCGTGGCTGGTGTTGGCGCTGCCGAAGACGCCCTGGCCGCCCCAGTAGTTGCCGTGGATGAACGTGCCGGAGGTGGAGAGCCGCATGGCGTGCGGCACGTCCGGGATGTCGTACTCGCTCTCGCCGTTCTCGTCGACGAAGTCGACCGTCGAGCCGTCCATCCGGGTCTCCTTGTGCTTCTCGGAGATCACCATCGTGCCATTGTACGTCGGCGTGTCCGGCGCCCCCGCGGAGATCGGGACGGTCTTGATCATCTTGCCGTTACGCTCGACGATCATCGTCTTGGCCTTGACGTCAACCGTGCTGACCTGCGAGCGGCCCACGGTGAAGCTCATCTCGCGGTCCTGCACGCCGTAGACGCCGGGCGACGCCTCGACGCCGTCGAGGTTCATGTCCATCGTGACGGTGGAGCCCGCCTGCCAGTAGTCCTCGGGGCGGAAGTCGAGCCGGGTGTCGTTGAACCAGTGGCCGACGACGTCCTGGCCGCTGCTGGTCTCGACGTCGATCTTCGACTCGACGGCCGCCTTGTCCTCGACCGGCTTGTCGAAGTTGAGCGAGACCGGCATGCCGACGCCGACGGTGCTGCCGTCCTCCGGGGTGAAGTAGCCGATGACGCTGTTCTCGGCGGAGACGGTGGTGAAGTGGGTGTTCGACGTGGACACCTGCCCGTCGGCGTCCTTGGCCTTGGCCGTGATCCGGTACTCCGTGCCGCGCTCCAGCGCCACGTCCGGCGTCCAGGACCTGCCGTCGTCGGCGATGGTCCCGGCGGTCTCCGCCGAGCCGCCGACCGCGGTCAGGGTGACCTCGGTGAGCTTCCCGCTCTTGACCGTGACCTTCGTGTCGGAGTTGATCCCGACGTTCTCGGCACCGTCCTTTGGCGCTATGGATATTCGGGCGTCCGGCACGTCCTTCTCCCGGTCGGCCGCCTTCTCGGCGGCCTGGTCCTTCCGGTCCCCGGAGTCGTCCGCCTTGCTGTCGCCGCTGCACGCGGTCAGCCCCAGCACCGCGCTCATCGCCAGCGCGGACAGCGCAACCCCGCGCCGCCCCTTGCCGTACACCCTCACGTCGTTGCTCCCCTTCACCGCGAAGGGCACGATTGCCCTACCTCACGGAGTTAGACGCCCGCTCCCCAGTAGTCCGTTCCGTCCTGCTACCCACTGTGGCACACGCCACCCACACCCCTGACCAGCGGTCGGGCGCCCCGCCCCGCTCCGGGCCACGGCGAGAACAATCGGCGCAGGTCAGCGCCGTTTCGATCAGATCGCGACAGATCACAACAGAGGCCCTGTGACGGATTCCACCGCCGCGACCAGCCGGCCGGAGCGCACGAAGCCCTCCGCGGCGGCCAGGTCGGGCGACAGGAACCGGTCGTCCCCCGGCCCGGCCACCCCCGCGTCGCGCACGGCGCGCAGCACGGCGCGGGTGGCGGGCGCGGGCGTGAGCCCGGCGCGCAGTTCGACGGCGCGGGTGGCGGCGTACATCTCGACGGCCAGCACCTTCGTCAGGTGGTCGACGGCGGTGCGCAGCTTGCGCGCGGCGGACCAGCCCATCGAGACGTGGTCCTCCTGCATCGCCGACGACGGGATGGAGTCGGCCGACGCCGGCACGGCCAGCCGCTTCAGCTCGCCGACGAGCGCGGCCTGGGTGTACTGGGCGATCATCAGGCCCGAGTCCACGCCGGGGTCGGCGGCCAGGAAGGCGGGCAGGCCGTGGCTGCGGTTCTTGTCCAGCAGCCGGTCGGTGCGGCGCTCGGCGATGGAGCCGAGGTCGGCGGCGGCGACGGCGAGGAAGTCCAGGACGTACGCGACGGGGGCGCCGTGGAAGTTGCCGTTGGACTCGATGCGCGAGTCGGGCAGGACGACGGGGTTGTCGACGGCGGCGGCCAGTTCGCGTTCGGCGACGGTGCGGGCGTGCGCGAGGGTGTCCCGGCCGGCGCCGGCGACCTGCGGCGCGCAGCGTACGGAGTACGCGTCCTGCACCCGGGGCGCGGCGGGCACGCCGTCGTGGCCGGTCTGGTGGTGGCCGGTCAGCTCGGAGCCGTCGAGCACCTTGAGCATGTTGGCGGCGCTGGCGGCCTGTCCGGGGTGCGGGCGGACGGCGTGCAGTTCGGGCGCGAGCACCCGGTCGGTGCCGAGCAGGGCCTCCAGCGTCAGCGCGGCGGTGACGTCGGCGGCGGTGAGCAGCGCGGCGAGGTCGGCGCAGGCCATGAGCAGCATGCCGAGCATCCCGTCGGTGCCGTTGAGCAGCGCCAGGCCCTCCTTCTCGCGCAGCGTGACGGGCGCGAGGCCGTGCGCGGCGAGCAGTTCTGCGGCCGGGTGCACGGCGCCGTCGGGGCCCTCGGCGTCGCCCTCGCCCATGAGCGCCAGCGCGCAGTGCGAGAGCGGGGCGAGGTCGCCGGAGCAGCCGAGGGAGCCGTACTCGTGCACGACGGGCGTGATGCCGGCGTTGAGCATCCCGGCCATGGCCCGGGCCACCTCGGGCCGGACGCCGGTGTGGCCGGAGGCCAGCGTCTTCAGCCGCAGGAACATCAGCGCGCGCACGACCTCCCGCTCCACCCGCGGGCCCATGCCGGCCGCGTGCGAGCGGACGATGTTGCGCTGGAGCTGTACGCGCAGCCCGGGGCTGATGTGCCGGACGGCGAGGGCGCCGAAGCCGGTGGAGACGCCGTACACGGGCTCGGGCTTGGCCGCGAGGTCGTCGACGACGCGGCGGGCGGCGGCGAGCGCGTCGAGGGCCCGAGCGGACAGCTCGACGGGGGCGCCGCGGCGGGCGACGGCGAGGACGTCGTCCGCGGTGGTGCCGGCGGTCCCGAGGACGACGGGGGCGGGACGGGAGTGCATATTCATATTCAGGAACCTTACGAAGTGAATCCGGAGCTGTCACGAGCGCTGCGCGGACCCGGCGACGGGCCCGTCGACGGACCCGGCGACGGACCCGGCGACGGACCGGACGACCGACGGGGCGGCGGACCGCGCGACGGACCCCGCGCACGGCGGCCGTCCGCGCGGAAGACGCACGTGGCCGGCCCTGGCGCGACGCCGCTCCACGCACTACGTTAGCGACCGTTAACACCTCGATCCGCCGGAGGCCGATACGCATGGGCGAGGGCATCGCCGTCCGCACGCACGAGCACGTCGCCGAGCTGGTCCTCGACCGGCCGGAGGCGATGAACGCCGTCTCCACCGAGCTGGCCCGCACGCTCACCGAGACCACCGCGCGCCTGGCCGCGGACGCCTCCGTACGGGCCGTGGTCCTCACCTCCAGCCACGAGCGGGCCTTCTGCGTCGGCGCGGACCTCAAGGAGCGCAACGACTTCACAGACGCCGACATGCACCGCCACCGGCCCACGTCCCGCGCCGCGTACACGGGGGTGCTGGAGCTGCCGATGCCGGTCGTCGCGGCGGTGCACGGCTTCGCGCTCGGCGGGGGGTACGAGCTGGCGCTGTCCTGCGACGTCATCGTCGCCGACGAGACGGCGGTCGTCGGGCTGCCAGAGGTGTCGGTCGGCGTCGTGCCCGGGGGCGGCGGGACGCAGCTGCTGCCGCGCCGGGTCGGCTCCGCCCGCGCGGCGGAGCTGATCTTCACCGCGCGCCGGGTGGAGGCCGCCGAGGCGCACGCGCTGGGCATGGTCGACCGGCTGGTGCCGGCGGGCGAGGCGCGGACGGCGGCGCTGGAGCTGGCGCGGCGGATCGCGGGCAACTCGCCGGTGGGCGTACGGGCCGCCAAGCGGGCGCTGCGGCTGGGCTTCGGGCGGGAGCTGCGGGCGGGGCTGGAGATCGAGGACGCGGCGTGGCACCGTACGGCGCTGTCCGCCGACCGCAAGGAGGGCGTGGCGGCGTTCAACGAGAAGCGCAGGCCCGAGTGGCCCGGAGCGTAGAAGGGCGCAACGGGCACAACGGGTCGCAACAGGGCACAAACGAGCGCCTTACCCAGAGTGGCCAATCCATCTAAATCACTTAAAACGTGATCGATTGCCTACTCTGGATCCGTGACGGGCAACGACCGGCCCCCGGACGAAGCGCTGCGCGCCGTGGTCGAGCTGGCCCTGGCGCTGGCGGACGCGGCCACGCTCCGCGACACCGTGCGCGTCGCGGCGGCGGGCGCCCGGCAGGCGCTGAACGGGTCCTTCGCGGCGGTGTCCGTCCTGGAGCCCGAGCGCGGGCGGCTGCGGGTGCTCGTGAACGACGGCGAGCGGGCGCCCGGCGAGGAGGAGTTCCCGCCGGACGAGTCGTACCCGCTGCCCGACTTCCCCGGCCCGGCGGCCGCCGGCGCCCCCTGGACGGCGACCGCGGACTCCCCCGGCCCGCACGGCGAGGCGCTGCGTCGCCGGGGGCGGGGCGGCTGCCTGGTGGTGCCGCTCCTCGTCCACGGGCGGGCGTGGGGCGAGCTGTACGTCGCCCGCCCGCGCGGCGCGGCGGCCTTCACGCCGTACGACACGGCCTTCGCGGCGGCGGTGGGCGCGGTGGTCGCGGCGGGGATCACGCAGACGGAGCGGCTGGCGGAGGCGCGCCGCCTGGCGTACACGGACCCGCTGACGGGGCTGGCCAACCGCCGGGCGCTGGACCTGCGGCTGGCGGAGGCGGTGGAGCGGCACCGGGCGGAGGGCACGGTGGTCAGCCTGGTCGTCTGCGACGTCAACGGCCTCAAGGAGGTCAACGACGCGTACGGCCACGCGGGCGGCGACCGCCTGCTGGAACGATTCGGCGCACTGCTGTCACGGCACGGGGCCGCGCTGCCGGACACGTTGGCCGCCCGGCTGGGCGGCGACGAGTTCTGCCTGCTGTCGGTGGGCCCGCCCGCGGACGACGTGGTACGGACGGCGACGGAGCTGTGCGCGCAGGCGGCGGCCCTGGAGCCCGGCCGGGGCGGCGCCTGCGCGACGGCGTCGACGGCCGACCCGATCGGCCCGGTGCCGACGGGCCGCCGGCTGCTGCGGCTGGCGGACGCGGCGCAGTACGCGGCGAAGGCGGCGGGCGCGGCGGGCCCGGTGGTGGCGGGCCGCGACCGCGAGGTCACCCGCCTGGCGGACCACCCCCCGCGCGGCAACGCCCGCAGGGCGTTCCGCGGCCGTCAGCCGGGCGGCGGGGGGTAGGGGCACCCCGTCTCCGTCAGAACGCGAGGTCGTCCCAAGAGATGTCGAGGCTGAAGGGCTCGGGGAAGACGATCCCCAGACCTGCCGGCTCCCACTTCCCCACGGCGATGTAGTAGGCCGGGTGCAGCGGCTTCACGGCAAGCCCGCTGTCCGGCACCGTCACGAGTTCGTACGCCCGTACCGCGGTGATGTCCCAGGTCTCGTGCGAGTCGAGTTCGACCTCCCAGTACCAGGGGATGCCGCCGTCGGCGTACCGGCTCGTCTTCCAGTCTCTGCGCTTGGGGGTGTCCGAGCCGGACAGGACCTCACCCGCCAGTACGACGTCGCTCGCGTACGTGTCGGCGCCGCGGGGCAGGCAGCGGCGGATGAGGAAGTCCGGGGTGAGGAAGCTGGACTTGTCGGGGGTGAAGAACACGTTGGTCTCCACCTCGACCTGCCAGCAGCGCTGCTCGCCGTCAGGCCCGTCACCGCGCATGGCCTGCCGGGCGCCGACTTCAAGGGCATTGCACATCCGCCGGGCAAAGCGCTGGTGCTCCACGGGGCCGCGCCGATTCCAGATCACCCTCCGGTCCCACAGCTCGATCTCGGCCGCGATGTCGTCGGGGAGTCTCTGAAGCTCGTCCCAGCTCAGGAACTCGGGCAGCCCGTCACCCGGCGCGTTGAGCGGATCTGCTGACATGCCGCCTCCTGTGCTGAACACCTACGGCCGCAGATTACTGGAAGAACCGGTGTCAGTCGTACCTCTGGCCAACGGCCTACGCGAGCGATCGGCGGGAGGTCAGACGGTCCGGATGACGGGGGCGGGCTTGACGTCCTGGGCGTCGGTGAGGGTGCGGATGTCGTCCGGGTCGGAGGTCCAGATGACGGCACCGAGGGTGGCGGCCATCACGACGACGGTGGCGTCGACGACGTCGGCGGTGCCCGCCCTGCCGCAGAGGATGCCCGCGGCCTTCGCGGTCTCCACGCCTACGGGTGTGACCGCGCATCCGGCGAGGAACTCACCGAGCCGGACCTGGCGCCGGGAGTCCCGCCACGCCTGGCTCACGACGACAGCGGGAACGTGAATGTCCCGACCGTCCTCCAGGGCCAGGTGGTGGCGGGTCCACATGCGGCGCTCACCGTTGTCGATGGCGATCAGCGCACCGGCGGCGTACAGGTAGGGGATGTTCACGCGGCCGATCCCCTCTGGGCGCCGAGGTACTCGGCGTCGGCCTCGGCCATCTCGGCGCGGGCGGCGGCAAGTTCTTCCGGGGTGAAACCTCCGTGTTCCGCCTGCCACTCCTGGACCACGGCCCGTCCTGCGCGCAGCCGCAGCTCCCGCTCGGCCGCTCCGGCAACGAGTCGGGACAACGGGATGCCCTCTTCCTCGGCGGCCGCAGCCAGGGCCGCGACCAGGGATTCGTCGAGAGTGATCGTCACCTTCTTGCTAGCCATACCAACACCATACTGCCATATGGCATGCTCCGGGGCCGGACTCCACGGGAGAGGGCGCGGGCTCACCGTGCCGCTGCCGGGTGCCTGATCGAGAAGGACGCCCAGACCACCTTCCCGGGGCCGGAGCGGTCGGACACCCCCCAGTCGTCGGCGAGGGCCGCGACGACCAGCAGGCCGCGGCCGTGCTCGTCGGTGTCGGCGGGGGTACGCGCGCACGGGGCGTTCTCACCGGCGTCGTGGACCTCCAGCCGCACCGCGTCCCCGCGGGTGAGGACGCGTACGAGGAAGTCCCGGCCGGCCGGTCCGTGCCGGACGGCGTTCGCGGCGAGTTCGGAGGCGCAGAGGCGGACGTCGGCGGCGCGTCCGGCGCCGGGCGTGCCGGTGAGCACGCTCGCGGCGAAGTCGCGGGCCCGGGCCACCGAGGCCGCCCCGCGGGCGAACTGACGCTGCCGCGCGAGGGGCGGCGCGCCTGCCCCGGCCGGGACGGCCGGGGCGGAGCCCGTCGCGCCGGGCGCGGTCACCGCGTCACCGCCGCGGCCCTGCCGGCGCGGCGGGCGGCGGCCAGCGCGCGGGCGGTGTCGATGTTGCAACGGCCCAGCTCGATCAACTGCACCTCACCCGGGCCGGCATAGGCCGCGAGGTCCAGCCACAGGGACGGCAGGGTCACCCCGACCTCCGCGAGCGCGTCGCGCAGTTCGTTCAGCGCCCTCTCGGCGTCACCGGTCTGCTGGACTGCCGTCCGCTTGTCGGACATGATGACTCCTCTCTGTAGCGAGTCCGCTACCAAGAGAGTTCAGCGTGCCCTGGCGTTGAAAACCGCTCAACCGCGTCAGAAATGAACGAAAGGCCGGTGAAGGCCCGTGAACCGCAAGGAGCTGAACCCCGACAGCTCACCTCAGGCGGCCTACGGGGCACGTCTGCGCAGGCTGCGTGACAGGCGCCGCTGGACCCAGGACGACCTCGGTGAGCACATGGGGTACTCCAGCGTGCACGTCTCGGCGGTCGAAGTGGGGCGGAAGTCTCCAACTCTCCGCTTCTCGCGTAGCGCTGACGAGGTCTTCGGCCTGCAAGGCACGACGGACTCCTTCGAGCGTGCGTACCACGAGATCAAGCACGGCAGTCTGCTGGAGGGCTTCCCGGAGTTCGTCGGCTATGAGCGGCACGCCGCCGAGATCCGGCTGTACGAGGTCGGGGTCATCCCCGGGCTGCTCCAGACCCCGGAGTACGCGACGATCCTGGCGGACAGCTTCGTCAGGCGGGGGGCGATCAGCCCCGAGCAGGCGCACGAGCGCGTGACCCTGGTGGCCAAGCGGCAGGAGTCGCTCGTCCGGACACATCCGCCGCTGGTCGTCACCGTGCTGGACGAGAGCTGCCTGCGCCGCCCGATCGGCGAACCCGCGGTCTGGGACGCCCAGTTGGCCCGGCTGGTGGAGTTCGCGGAGCTGCCGAACACCATGCTCCAGGTCGCCCCGTTCAGCATGGGGGCGCGCCGCCCGTTCGACCTGCCGGTCACCATCCTGACCATGCCGGACCGCGGGCTGGTGTCGTACGCCGAGTCCGCCCAGCAGGGCCATCTCGAACGCGACAACTCCTGCGTCGTGCCGCTGCTGACGGCATACCATCAGTTGCAGGCCGAAGCGCCTTCCCAGGCAGACTCCGCGGCCATGATCAATCAGTTCCGAAAGGCGTCCCGTGACGACTGAATCCCCGTCCCCCCGTTGGCACAAGTCCTCCTACAGCAACAACGGCGGCCAGTGCGTCGAGGTCGCCGCCAACCTCGCCGCCTCCCGCGGCGTGGTCCCCGTCCGCGACTCCAAGGACCCGAGCGGCCCGATCCTGGACTTCACCACCGACGCGTTCGCGTCCTTCGTGGCGGGCGTGAAGGCCGGAGAGTTCCCCACCACCTGACCGCCCGACACCCCCGGCCGACCGGCCCCCGCCCCACGGCGGGGGCCCCGGGGCCGTCACCCGGGCGGCTCCGGCGAGCCCGGCGAGTCCGGCATGGGGCTCGGTGAGCCGGTGAAAGTCTGCCAGCGGCCGTCCTCGCACCGGTGTGTGGGCGTGTTGACCTCCCCGTAGAAGTACCCACCGCCCGGGTCAGTGACGCAGGGATCGCCGACCTGGGGCGACTGGAAGATCAACTCGACCCAGTGCCGGTCTTGGCAGCGGAAGAGTTCGCCGTCTTTGCCGATTCCTGTGGCGCCTTCCTCGCGGCACTTGGTGCCCCTGGTGATGTCCATCCGATCAGGGCTCACAAACTCCGCGCTCGCTGTGAGGCGGCCTTCTGTGCTCGTGGACGTGGGCGCGGGTACAAGGGACGTGTAAGGTTCCGGCGCAGCCTGTTTCTCGCCCTCCGAACTGCCCGTTTGCGTACCGCACGCCGCCAGGACGGCCACCGCCGCCGCCATCCCCCACCGCATCACGTATGGACGCCTGCCGGCGACTTTGTCCGCCCCGGCGATGCCCCGCTGGATGGCCTGGTGAGAGCCGCGGAGCGGGTCGGGGCATAAGGTCTTGGATGCCATATCTCAACCTAACGTGACAACTGCTGGCTTCGATGGTCAGGCATGGTCCTGAGAGGGATGAGGGGTCGTGCCGTTTCGTTTCGCTTGAACGCTGTGAGAGTGCGCGGTGTGCGTCGCCGCAGGCCCGACTGCTGGAGGAACGAGAAGCGGCCGCTCCCGAACGCGCCGGAGACATGCGGAAGCGGTTGCTGTGACGCTTGAGGCAGCCATAACCGCGCTGGACCGACGCGCGGGAGGACTCGTCGGAACGCTGGTCAGGCCCGCAGCCGACGCACCCTCATGTCGGCAGCGGGCGAGGACTTCGTGCAGGCCGGGGGTCTGGCGGAGAGGACGTCGATGCCTTCGTGTAGGTAGCGGCAGCCGGTGACCTAGGGCCTGTCGTTCGGCGTCGCCTCCCTCCTCCGCCTTGCGATGCACGGCACAGGACGCCGCTCCCTGATCCAGCAAGATCCAAACGACAGGCCCTAGGAGATTCGGGCGTCGCGGGCCAGGCGGTGGCACACAAGCCGCGCTCACGGAGCCAGCGCAGGGCCAGCACGGCCTGACGGAACGGGCCCGGCGCCCGCGAGCCCTTCGGTGTGCCGATGCCTGGTCGGTGCGCGGCCAGCAGGCGGGACAGGTACTCCACGACATGGCGCGGGACGTCGAGCGTGGCGACATAGGTGCCCCACATGAAGCCTCTGGTAGCTACGGACACGATCTTGTGGTGAGAGGGGCTTTACGCCTGTCCAGAGCCAGGGCTGCCCGACCCGATCCACCCGCACATGCGCCGACGAGCCCGCTTCGCGTAGATCATTTCGCCGAGCAAACCTCACTGGCACACTCTCGCCAACATCGGTACAGATGAGGAGGTTTCGTTGACACACGCGTACGTCGCGTGTTCGACTCTACGTGATCGAACAAGTGCCCAGCGCATGGGCCTGGGGGGTTGTCACGCCTTTCAGCACGCTATGCGGTGAGAGGCTTGCGCGCTGTGAAGCCTGTGACATTCCCCGCCTGAGCCCATGCGGCTGAGCGTACGCATGTCCTTCGAGCGAAAGGCACACATGCGCAACTTCAAGATACGTCAGGGTCTGGTTGCCTTACCAGCAGCCGTCGTGATGTCCGTCGGCTTCGCTGGTTCGGCCAGTGCGCACGCCGTCTACTCCGTGGACTACCCGTGGCACAACTCGGCGGGTGACCACTGCATGATCAATAAGAGCCAGGTGGGCGATGGCGAGAGCGGCGGCGGCGAGTTCAAGGGGTGGTCCGAGAGCGGCTTCAACGAGCTCGTTCCCTACGTTGACTGCGAATATCCTCGCAACAGGCCTGCAGGTCACCTTGCTGATGGGATGCAGATCTGGGTCGTAGACCCGAGTACAAACGAGTGGGTCCTCTGTGCGCGCACGGACCAGACCTACTACAACACGAAAGAAGCGTACTCACTGCAGTTGACCTGGACCGCCCCTGCGGCAGGCATGTGCTTCACTGACGGTTCGTACGGCCTGTACAACCATGCTGCCATCCACTCAGATGGCGACTGGACACCGACGTTCAATAATCCCCTGTGGTCGGGAGTCCATCACAACCTGGGGTGGCCCACCTCCGCTGCTGGCGAGACCGCAGCTCCCACAGAGTCTGCGCTGCGGCCGCCATGGGTGAATGCGGACGGCACAATGGATCCCGAGAAGGTGCCGCACAAGGCGAAGGTCGCGGACCCGAACGGTGGCGTTGTCACCGGTGAGGACGGGAAGCCGGTCGAGGTCAGCACGAAGCTGCCGGCACCTGACAAGGCCCCCGCCAACGGGGGCGGTGGTCAGCGCACTACGAAGGTCACCGAGAACGGCAGCACGGTAGAGGTAGTGGAGGCGGAAATGATCCGCGTCGCTGACACACTGTGAGCACGTAACGGTCGTCTGGCCGCGCCCTGGTCCTGCCAGGGCGCGGTCGCGTCCACTCGCAAGTTGTGTCTAGGCTTACACGTCGGCGGGCTGAGACTGCACCGCTGCCTGCAGGAGGCAGGAGGGGAAGTTGACCGAGCGAAACCGCGAACGCGTCGCAGCCGGCTTTTTGCGCATAGTGTGCGGTGTCTTCGCCATCGCTTCCCTCGCCGTAGCCACGGTGCTGTTGCCCGGTGCAAGAAGCGTGGGACTGGCCCCTCTAGGAGTATTTGCCCTGTGTGGCATAAGTTGGCTGTGGCTGACTCTTCGGAGGTGACCATTGAGCGGCACGCGGTAACCCCGAGCGGTCAGCCGCGTCATCGCACGCGATAAACCCGGCGACAATCGGCGAAGATCCCCTGGATACTGGTCGCCCATGGATGAGGTCAAAGTCGTCGTCGCCCATTCCGAGCGCGCGACTCTGCGCGTCGGCGACGTGTTCCTGAAGGTGGACGCCGATCAGGCGCGCGTCGACGTCGAGGTCGAGGCGATGTCCCTCGCGCCGGTCCCGACCCCGGAGGTCCTATGGCGCAAGGCGCCCGTGCTTGCGATCGCCGCACTCCCGGGGACGGTGCTCGGCCGTCTCGGTGAGCCGTCGACCGGGGCGCCGGCGGCGTGGGCCGCGGCGGGTGCCGCCGTCCGGAAGCTGCACGACGCGCC
>NZ_BAAAPF010000046.1:0-31527 GCF_039531005.1 Streptomyces synnematoformans | reverse complement strand
GGCACCGCGACGCCGGCACCGCAGCCGCCGGCCGCCGTCGGCCCGGACCCGGCGCCGGCGACCTGCCCGGTACGCCCCCGGTCCGTACGGGGCACGCCCGTGCCGCCGGCTGCCGCGTCCGCGCCGTGGTCTGCGTCGCCGGCCGCGAGGTCCGCGATCCTGCCCCGGTCCGCCGCGCCGCCCGCGGGGGCGCCCGGGTCGGCCTCCCCCGACAGCCTCCGCAGCGCACCCACCAGCCGGTCCCGGCGCGCCGCGCACACGTGCTCGCGGAGCACCGTGTGGCCCAGCCAGTACAGCTCGGGCTCCAGCCGCTCCGCCCACTCCGCGTCCAGTAAGGGCCGGAAGCTCCCCAGCGTGTCCGCGATGCGGAACGCCGCGGCGTGGATCGCCCCCGCGGCCTCCGCGGCCGCCGCCTGGCCCGCCTCGCCGCCCGGGTCCTGCACCCGCAGGTCCCGCAGCCCGCGCAGCAGCTCCGTCGCCTGCGTGCTCAGATACCGCGCCAGCACCTCGCCCGCGGCGAGCGAGCCCGGGGCCCCGGGAGCGCCCGGGGCACCGCGGGCACCGGGGGTGCCGGGGGTGCCGGGGCCACCGCCCGGGCCCGGCGGGCCGGGCGGGGCTGCGATGGACACAGGGGGTGTCACGGATGCCTCATGCCGCGATGACACGCCGGCGCCTCCGGGCGTCGATGAGCATTTCCTGTACGTTCGCCAGCCGCCCGCCCGCGTCGTCCAGCGCGTTGCGGGTCCAGTCCCCGTTCGAGTCCAGGTGCCAGGAGTCGACCTCGCCGGACATCCCCGTCTCCAGCAGCCGGTTCAGCGCCTCCCGGTGCGCCGGGTCGGCGACCCGGACCAGCGCCTCGATGCGCCGGTCGAGGTTGCGGTGCATCATGTCCGCGCTGCCGATCCACACCTCCGGGTCGCCCCCGTTGCCGAAGGCGAAGATCCGGGAGTGCTCCAGGAACCGGCCGAGGATGCTGCGTACCCGGATGTTCTCCGACAGCCCCGCCACCCCCGGCCGCACCGCGCAGATGCCGCGCACCCAGATGTCGACCGGCACGCCCGCCATCGACGCCCGGTAGCAGGCGTCGATGACGGCCTCGTCGACGATCGAGTTGACCTTGATGCGGACGTACGCGGACTGCCCGGCCCGGTGGTGGGTGATCTCGCGGTGGATCCGGTGGACCAGGCCGTCGCGCACCGACGTCGGCGCGACCAGCAGCCGGCGGTAGTTCTCCCGCCGCGAGTAGCCGGAGAGCCGGTTGAACAGGTCGGAGAGGTCGGCGCCGACCTTCGCGTCGGCGGTCAGCAGGCCCAGGTCCTCGTAGAGCCGGGCGGTCTTGGGGTGGTAGTTGCCGGTGCCGACGTGGCTGTAGCGGCGCAGGGTCTCGCCCTCCTGCCGGACGACCAGCGACAGCTTGCAGTGCGTCTTCAGCCCGACGAGCCCGTACACGACGTGGCAGCCCGCCTCCTCCAGCTTCCGCGCCCACTTGATGTTCGCCTGCTCGTCGAAGCGCGCCTTCAGCTCCACCAGCACCAGCACCTGCTTGCCGCTCTCCGCCGCGTCGATCAGGGCGTCGACGATCGGCGAGTCGCCGGAGGTGCGGTACAGCGTCTGCTTGATGGCCAGCACGTCCGGGTCGGCCGCGGCCTGCTCCAGGAACGCCTGGATGGAGGTGGAGAAGGAGTCGTACGGGTGGTGCAGCAGCACGTCCCGCTCGCGCAGCGCCGCGAAGATGTCGGGCGCGGACGCCGACTCGACCTCGGCGAGGTCGCGGTGCGTGCCGGCGACGAACTTCGGGTACTTCAGCTCCGGCCGGTCCTGCGTCGCGATCCCGAAGAGCCCGGTGAGGTCGAGCGGGCCGGGCAGCGGGTACACCTCGGCCTCGGAGATCTTGAGCTCGCGGACCAGCAGGTCCAGCACGTACGGGTCGATGGACTCCTCCACCTCAAGGCGCACCGGCGGCCCGAAGCGGCGCCGCATCAGCTCCTTCTCCAGGGCCTTCAGCAGGTTCTCCGCGTCGTCCTCCTCGACCTCCAGGTCCTCGTTGCGGGTGACCCGGAAGGTGTGGTGGGCGAGGACCTCCATGCCCGGGAAGAGGTCTTCGAGGTGGGCGGCGATGACGTCCTCCAGCGGTACGAACCGCTGCGCGCCGCCGACCGTGGCGGTCTCCAGGAACCGCGGCAGCAGCGGCGGCACCTTGACGCGGGCGAAGTGCCGGTGGCCGCTGACCGGGTTGCGGACGACGACCGCGAGGTTCAGGGACAGGCCCGATATGTACGGGAACGGGTGCGCCGGGTCGACGGCCAGCGGCGTGAGCACCGGGTAGATCTGCTGCCGGAAGAGGGTGAAGAGCCGGGCCTGCTCCTTCTCGCCCAGGTCGGCCCAGCGGATCAGCTGGAGGCCCTCGTCGGCCAGCGCCGGCTGCACGTCCTGCTGGAAGCAGGCGGCGTGCCGCGCCATCAGCTCGCGCGAGCGGTTCCAGATCAGGTCCAGCACCTCGCGCGGCTGCAGCCCGGAGGCGGAGCGGGTGGCGACGCCGGTGGCGATGCGGCGCTTGAGGCCGGCGACGCGCACCATGAAGAACTCGTCCAGGTTGCTGGCGAAGATCGCCAGGAAGTTCGCGCGCTCCAGCAGCGGCGTGGCCGAGTCCTCCGCCAGCTCCAGCACCCGTTCGTTGAACGCCAGCCAGCTGCGCTCGCGGTCCAGGAAGCGGCCCTGGGGCAGCTCCTCGTCCGCCTCCTGCCCGTCGTAGTCGTCGGCGTCGGCGTCGATGTCCGGGTCGATCTGCTGGGCGGCGCGCTGCATGGCGGGGGCCACCGCGTGCGGGCGCCGGGCGGCGATCGAGCCCACCGACGGCTGGGCCGGCTGCGCGGGCTGGGCGGCGGTGACGAGGGGCGGGCTGTCGTCCATACCCCTATTCTCCCGCGCCCGGACCTGTCCCGGCACGGTGGAGAGGTTCGCGGCGGAGCGCTGCATGCACCGATGCTCGCAACCGAGGTTGAACCGACGGTAACGACGCCGCTAACCCTCGGTGTGCGGCGGTGGGCCCGCGCGCCTCACCCCTCCGTGCGGTACATGAGGTCCGTCTCGTGGGTCCGGAAGCCCATCCCCTCGTAGACGGCGACCGCGGGGGCGTTGTCGGCGTCCACGTAGAGCATGGCCGTCGGCATGCTCCGCTCGTACGCCAGATAGCGCAGCCCGATCGTCGTCAGCGCCTTGCCGAGCCCGCCGCCCTGCGCGTCGGGGTGCACCCCCAGCACGTACACCTCGCCCAGCTGCTCCGCGCTGTGCACCTTCGTCCAGTGGAAGCCGACGGCCTTCCCGGCGCGCTCGGCGAGGAAGAAGCCGCGCGGGTCGAACCACGGCTCCGCCTTGCGGTCGTCGAGGTCGGCCTGCGTCAGCGAGCCCTGCTCGGGGTGGTGGGCGAAGGCGGCGGCGTTGACGGCCAGCCACTCGGCGTCGTCCTCGCCGGGCCGGAACGTGCGCACCGTGACCCCCGCCGGCAGCCGCGGCTCCGGCGCCCCGGCGCCCTCCGCCGCGAACCCGGTGAGCGGCATGCGCAGCTGGCGCAGCTCGCGGAAGAGCGTGAGGCCGAGGAGCTGGGCCAGGTGCCGGGCGGCGGGATGGCCGCCGTGCGCCCACAAGCGCATCCGCTGCCCGGACTCGGTGAGCAGCGCGCGGCCCAGCGCCCGGCCGTGGCCGCGGCGGCGGTACGCGGGGTGGACCACCAGCTCGGCGGCGGGCGGCTCGACGGGGTCGGTCTCCTCCAGCTGGGCGTAGCCGGCGGGGTCGGTGCCGTCGGTCAGGAGCAGGTGTCTGACGCCCTCGCGGCGGCCTCTGCGCAGGGTGAGCCGGCCCTGCTCGGAGACGGCCTGGCGGCCGTCTGCCTCGGCGGCGGCGTCGATGATGCCGAGCACCGCGTGCGACTGCGACGGCGTCAGCTCGTCGAGCACGTCGATGCGCCTGCCGCGCGGCTTCCCCGTTTCGGTCGTCCCGGACTCCCTCATGGAGGAGAGCCTAAGGCCAGTAGTACGCCAGGTGGGCTTTGGGAATCGTTCAGTCTGTGTGGGAGACGGGCTACGCGCGTCGACCGTAAGCTGCCGAGCGGTGTTTCCGCGTCGCGCCGAGGGGGCGTTCATGCTGAGGTCTCGAAGAACACAGCGGGCAGGCAGGGTTCGTACGACGCGCAGGGTGCGCAGGACCGCGGCGGCGGCCGCCGCGGTGGCCGTGGCGGGGAGCCTCTTCGCGGCCGCGCAGCCGGCGGGCGCGGACAGCACGGGCCGCGGGCACGGGCACGGGCATGGACACGGGCACGGGCACGGGCACGGGCGGACCGTGGACGTGCAACTGCTGTCCTTCAACGACTTCCACGGCAACCTCGAACCCCCGCAGGGCTCCTCCGGCCGGGTCACCGAACTCCAGCCGGACGGCTCGGCGGAGGAGATCGCCGCCGGCGGCGTCGAGTACCTCGCCACCTCGCTGCGCGACGCCCGCGAGGGCCACCGCTACTCCGTCACCGCCGCCGCCGGCGACCTCGTCGGCGCCAGCCCGCTCATCTCCGGCCTCTTCCACGACGAGCCCACCGTCGAGGCCATGAACGGCCTCGGCCTCGACGTCGCGGGCGTCGGCAACCACGAGTTCGACGAGGGCCGCGCCGAGCTGCAGCGCCTGGCGGACGGCGGCTGCCACCCCGAGGACGGCTGCTACACCGACGGCCGCACCTACGAGGGCGCCGCGTTCCCGTACCTCGCCGCCAACGTCACCGACGAGAAGACCGGCGAGCCGGTCCTCGACCCGGTGTACGTGTGGAAGAAGCGGGGCGTGAAGATCGGCTTCATCGGCGTGACGCTGGAGGGCACGCCCGACATCGTCTCCGCCGAGGGCGTCAGGGGGCTGGCGTTCCATGACGAGATCGAGACCCTCGACCGGTACGCGAAGCAACTGCGGCGGCAGGGCGTGGAGTCCATCGTCGCGCTCGTCCACGAGGGCGGCTACCCGGCGGACTCGGCGGGCGGCGCGTACAACTACGACTGCGACAGCCCCGCCCCGGGCGCCGGCATCTCCGGCCCGGTCGCCGAGATCGCCCAGGGCACCACGGCGAGCGTCGACGCCTTCGTCACCGGGCACACCCATCAGCCGTACGCCTGCACCATCCCCGACCCGGAGGGCAGGCCGCGCAGCGTCACCTCCGCGTCGTCCTTCGGCCGGCTCTACACCGAGACGACGCTGACGTACGACCGCCGCAGCGGCGACATCGTGCGCACCGCGACGCGGCTGCCGCACGCGGCCAACCACGTCGTGCACCGCGACCAGCCGAAGGCCCCGGACATGACCGCGCTGATCGAGGAGTGGAACGCGCTCGCCGAGCCGGTCGCCGCCGAGCCCATCGGCCACGTCTCCGGCGACGTGCCGCGCGGCGGCACCGAGTCGCCGCTCGGCGACCTCATCGCGGACGGGCAGCTCGCCCACGCGCGGACCCTCGACGCGGGGGCGCAGCTGGCGCTGATGAACCCCGGCGGGATCCGCGCGGACCTCACGTACGCGGCGTCCGGCGCCGAGGGCGACGGGGTCGTCACATACGGGGAGGGCTTCACGGTCCAGCCGTTCTCGAACACCGTGAACCTGACGAGCCTCACCGGCGAGCAGCTGCTGCAGGTGCTGCGGGAGCAGGTCAGCGGCGCCAACGAGGACTCGCCGAAGATCCTGCAGCCGTCCGCCGGGCTCACCTACACCCTGGACCTGACGAAGTCCGGCGCCGACCGCGTCGTCGCCGGCTCGGTCCGGCTCGACGGACAGCCGCTGGACCCGGCGGCCACGTACCGGGTCGCCGTCAACTCGTTCCTCGCCGGCGGCGGCGACGGCTTCCCCACACTCGCCGAGGGCACGGACCCGCTGGTCGGCGGGGACGACCTGGCGGCGCTCGCGGACTACCTGACGGCGAACTCCAGCGCGGACAGCCCGCTGGCGCCGCCGGCGGCGGACCGGATCACGGTGGTGGAGTAGGACCCGCCGGCCGGCGCGGGCCGCGGCCGGCGGGACGTGACTCAGAAGTGGAACACGTTCCCGCCGGTCGCGAGGTCCGCCAGGCACGGGTTGGGGAAGACCTCGGAGACGTAGTCCACGGGCTTGCCGCGCCAGGTGCCGGCGGCGCGCAGCTCGACCGGCTCGTACTGCATGGTGCACGCGCCCTTCTTGTCGCCCAGGTCCTCGAACCGCCCGTCGACCGCCGCGAGGTCCGTGCAGGCCGACTCCGCCGCGGGGTGCGTGCCGCCGACGGGGTCGCAGTTCAGGTAGGTCAGGCCGCCCTTGGCGCGGTCGACGGCGTTGACGTACTTCGTCGTCAGCCGCAGGTGCGTGGCGTCGAACGGCTCGGGCAGCGGGCGCGCGGCGGCGGTGCCGGCGGCCGTGCCGGCTGCAGTGCCGACTGCAGAAGCGGCCAGCGGCAGCAGCACACCGGCGGCGGTGGCGGCCAGGAGGGCGGCGAGGGGCCGGACGGTCATGGGGGGTCTCTCCTCTGTAAGCGTGGGCGCGGGGCGGGGCGCCGGGCGTCTGGAACGACAGAGATACCCCAGCCGGTCAGCACCCCGCGGCACCGTCACCCGAAGGAGGCATGTCCTTCGATTCCCGCCCCGGTACGGCCCGGCGGAGCCCGCTCACCCTTGCGGTTGCCGCGAGTGGTTTCTCCGGGTCGTCGCCGCGGTACGGCTACGGGGTCTCCGTCCCGGCCGGCTCGTGGCCCGTGCGGGGCGGGACGAGGGCGGCGAAGGCGGTGGCCAGCCGGTCGCGGAGGGGCGCCGCGCAGGGGTGGGGGGCGCGGCGGGGCGTGATCGCGTAGATGCCGCGGGTCGGGGGGTCGACGAGGCCCACAGCGGTGACGTCCGGCCGCAGCGCGCGCGTCAGCACACCGGGTATGAGCGCGATGGCGTGGCCGGTCGCGACCAGTGCCAGCTTGCCGGGGAGGTCGGCCGCGGTGAGGTCGATGCGGGCGGTGACTCCGGCGCGGGCGGCGTGCTGGGACAGCAGTGCCGCCGAGCCGTCGTTGTCCTCCACCCAGCTCTGGGCCGCCAGCGTCCGGATGTGCACCGGGCCGTGTCCGGCCAGCGGGTGGTCGGCGGGCAGCGCGACCACCATGGCGTCCAGCCCCAGGAACCGGCGCGTGACCCCCGGGTCGTGGGGCAGCCCCGGGGGTGCGTCGGTGACGGCGGCGATGTCGAGATCGCCGGTGGCCACCCGCTGGTGGAGCTGCGTGCTCATGCCGGGGAGCAGGCTCCACCGGACGGCCGCGGCCTGCTGCACCAGGGCCCGGACGGCCTCGGGCACGATCCCCGCGGCGAGGGAGGGCGTCGCGCCGACGGTCAGCGGGCGGCTGAACGCCCCGTCGCCGGCTTCGCGGGCGGCGCGTACGGCGCGGTCGGCCTCGTGCAGCGCCGCGAGGGCGTGGTGCCGGAACTCCTCGCCGGCGGGCGTCGGCCGTACGCCGCGCGGGTGCCGCTCCAGCAGAGGCACGCCCAGCTCCCGCTCCAGCCCGGTGACCTGCCGGGAGACGGCCGATTGCGTGTGGTGCAGCTCGGCGGCCGCGGCCGTCAGCGAACCGAGCCGGCACACGGTCACGAAGGTTCGCCACACCGCCAGGTCCACGCTGCCACCCTACTGCCGGCTATGCGAGTTCCGCAGGGCTGACCTGCGCAGCCTGCGCTTGTCGCAGTCCTTCGGGTGCACCATTCTGGGGCGCATGACCACACCGCACACGGTCGCCGTCCTCGGTCTGGGGCGCATGGGCACGGCGATCGCGACCCGACTGGCCGCCCAGGGCCGGGACGTCGTCGGCTGGACACGTTCCGGGCGCACGTCGGACACCGTCAGGACGACCGCCGATCCGAACGACGCCGTGTCGCAGGCCGGCCTCGTACTCCTGGCGCTGTTCGACGGGCCGGCCTGCCGGCAGGTCCTCGACACGGTGCGCGCCTCGTTGCGAAGCGACACGATCGTGCTCAACACCGGCACCATCGCCCCCGCCGAAGCGGCGGAGCTGGCCCGGCGGCTCGGTCCGTCCTACGTCCACGCGCCCGTGCTCGGCTCCGTGCCGGCCGTCGCCACCGGCGGGCTGCGGATTCTCGCCGCCGCGGAGCAGGACGCGCTCGACCGGGCGCGGCCCGTACTGGACGCGCTGGGCACCGTGCGGCCCGTCGACGGCGCTTCCGCGGCCGCCGCGCTCAAGCTGGTCGCCAACCACAGCCTCGCCGGCGCCGTCCGCGCGCTCGGTGACTCACTGCGGCAGGCCGACGCCCTCGGCCTGCCGCGCGACGAGGTGCTGGACATCCTCGAACTCGGGCAGCTCGGCGGGCTCGTGGCCCGCAAGCGCCCCTTCCTCACCGACCCGCCGGGCACGGCCGCCGCCGAGTTCACCATCGGTGCGCTCGCCAAGGACATGGCCCTGCTAGCCGCCGCGTCCCCCGCCCCGCTGCGCAGCGCCGGCGGTCTGGACGACGATCCCGCCCGCGCCGAAGCCGACATCGCCGCCGCCGCCACGGCCCCCGGCGTGGCGGACGCCGTACTCGAACCGCTCCGCGCCTACGTCCGCGGACACGCCACCGGCGACCCCGCCCACTTCCGCGACGCCTTCCTGCCCAGCGCCCGCATCGAGGGAATCCGCGACGACGCGTTCGTCTCCTGGTCCCTCGACGAGTACTGCGCCCTCTTCCCCGGCCGGCCGGCCCCGGACGAGCCGGCCCGCTCCCGCCGCGTCGACGCCGTCGACGTCCACGGCACCGTCGCGACCGCAACCATGACGCTCGCGCACGGCGCGGCCCGGTTCACCGACGTCTTCCTGCTGGTCCGCACCGACGGCCGCTGGCTCATCGCCAACAAGGCCTACCACCGGCACTCCTGAGCAGCAGCCGGGGGAGCCGGTCTCCGGTCAGTCCGGCTCCGCCGGGCGCCCCCGCCCGCGTATCGCCGATAAGGACCCCGGCGGCGGCTCCGGCGCCCCCGGCAGCCGCAGCAGCGCCTCCGTCCCGCCGCCGTCCGCCCGGCGCAGCACCACGGTGCCGCCGGCCTGCTGCACCGTACGGGCCACGATCGACAGCCCGAGCCCGCTGCCCGGCCGGCTGCGCGCCGACGGCGAGCGCCAGAACCGCTCGAACACGTGCGGCAGCTCCGCCTCCGGAATCCCCGGCCCGTGGTCGCGCACCCGCAGCAGCCCGTCGCCGCCGAGGGAGACCTCGACGCTGCCGCCGGGGGGCGAGAACTTCACCGCGTTGTCCAGCAGGTTGACCACGGCCCGCTCCAGCGCCGCGGGCTCGGCCCGTACGTACCAGGGCGCCTGCTCCACCGCGATCCGCACCTCCGGCGCCCGCAGCCGCACCCGCCGCACCGCCCGCGCCACGATGTCGTCCAGCGCCACGACCGCCAGCTGCGCCCGGTCCGGCGCCGCGTCCGGGCGGGACAGCTCCTGCAGGTCGCCGACGAGGGCGGCCAGCTCGGTCATCTGCGCGGTGACCGACTCCAGCAGCTCCCGGCGCTGGCCCGGCGGCAGCCCGCGGCCGGACTCCTCGCTGCGGGCGAGCAGCTCGATGTTCGTACGCAGCGAGGTCAGCGGCGTGCGCAGCTCGTGCCCGGCGTCGGCGATGAGCTGCTGCTGCCGGTCCTGGGAGGTGGCGAGGGCGGCGGTCATGGCGTTGAACGAGCGGGACAGCCGGGCGATCTCGTCGTCGCCCTCGACGGGGATCTCGACGGAGAGGTCCTCGGTGCGGGCGATGTGCTCGACGGTGTGCGTGAGCCGCTCCACGGGCCGCAGCCCGGCGCGGGCGAGCGCCACCCCGGCGACGCCGGAGGCCACGACGCCGCCGGCGGCGAGCAGCGTGAGGACGAGGGCGAGGGTGTCGAGGGGGTCGGTGACCTCGCTGAGGGGGCGGCCCACGGTGTACGCGACGCCCGGCAGCCGCGGCGCCGGGCGGGTGAGGACGCGGTACTCGGTACCGTCGTCGGCGGTCGTGTTGTGCGCCGTCCAGGCCAGCTCGCCCGCGGCCACCCGGGTGTCCTGCTCCTGCACGTCGACGAGCTGCTCGCCGTCCTGGTAGCAGCGGTCGCCGTCGGCGAGCACGAGCTGCACCGTCGGCCCGGTGGCGGTGAACGGCCCGGTGTTCTCCGGCACCGACTGCGGGCACCGGATCCTGCCGTTCTCGAACTGGATCCGCGTCGCCGGCTGTGTCTTGTCCAGCTCCTCGTCGAGCGACGACAGCAGCTGCGCGCGGACCAGGAACCAGGCCGCCACGGCGCACGCCGCCACCGCCACCGCCACCGCGGCGGCGGTGAGCAGGGCCAGCCGCGAGCGCAGCGGCAGCCGGCCGAAGCGGGAGGTCACCTGCCGGCGCCCGGGCGGGCCCCGCCGCCCCCGCCGCCCCCGGCGCTCCCGCCGCTCCCGGCGTCGCCCTCGGGGGCCCGCAGGACGTAGCCGACGCCGCGCACCGTGTGCACCAGCCGGGGGGCGCCGCCGGCCTCCGTCTTGCGGCGCAGGTACATGACGTACACGTCGAGGGAGTTGGAGCTGGGCTCGAAGTCGAAGCCCCAGACCGCCTTGAGGATCTGCTCCCGGGTGAGCACCTGCCGCGGGTGGCTGAGGAACAGCTCCAGCAGCGTGAACTCGGTACGGGTCAGCTCCACCGGCCGGCCGCCGCGGGTGACCTCGTGGGCGGCGAGGTCCATCCGCAGGTCGCCGAACTCCAGCGTCGCGGCCGCGCCGGGCTGCTCGCCGCCTTCGGCTTCGGCGTAGCCGCGGCGGCGCAGCAGGGCGCGGATGCGGGCGAACAGCTCGTCCAGCTCGAACGGCTTGACGAGGTAGTCGTCGGCGCCCGCGTCGAGCCCCGTCACGCGGTCGCCGACGGTGTCGCGGGCGGTGAGCATGAGGATGGGCACCTTGTCGCCCGCCGCCCGCAGCCGGCGGGCGGCGGTCAGCCCGTCCATGCGCGGCATGAGCACGTCCAGGACGACGAGGTCGGGGCGGTACGAGGCGGCCTTGTCGAGGGCGTCGAGACCGTCGACGGCCGACTCGGTCCCGTAGCCCTCGAAGGCGAGGCTGCGCTCCAGCGCCTCGCGTACGGCCGGCTCGTCGTCGACGATCAGGATGCGCTGCTGCTGCTCGGTCACGGCCTCAATTGTTCCTGAGGTCGTGGAGGATCTGCTTCACATCGTTGACGGGTATGGCGAAACCGAGCCCGACGCTGCCGGCGGAGGAGCCGTCCTGCGGCGCGTACATCGCCGAGTTGATGCCGACGATCCGGCCCTGCATGTCGACGAGCGCGCCGCCGGAGTTGCCCGGGTTGAGGGAGGCGTCGGTCTGGATGGCCTGGTACGTGGTCGTCTGCGACCCGAGCCGCCCGTTGTACTGCCCGCCGCCGAAGCCGAACGGCCACTCCCCGCCGCCCCGCTGCTGCTCCGGCTCCTTCTCGACCGTCACATCGCGGTCGAGCGCGGAGACGATACCGCTGGTGACGCTGCCGCTGAGGCCCTCGGGGGAGCCGATGGCGACGACCTCGTCGCCGACCCGGAGGGAGTCGGAGTCGCCGAGGACGGCGGGCTTGAGGTCGCTCTTGCCCTGCGCCTTGATCAGGGCCATGTCGAGGTCGGGGTCGGTGCCGACGACCTCGGCGGCGGCGGTGGAGCCGTCGTTGAAGGTGACCTGCACCTGCTGGGCGCCGGCGACGACGTGGTTGTTGGTGAGGATCTCGCCGTCCTTGCTGACGACCACCCCGGACCCGGTCGCCTGCCCGGCGGTCCCGGCGGCCTGGATCTCCACGACGCTGGGGCTCACCGCCTCGGCGACACCGGCGACGGTGCCCTTGCTCCCGGCGGACACCTGCGTCCCGCTGGCGGCGCCGGCAACGCTGCCGCCGGCCGTACCGGACGAGTCGGTCACCCCCGCGACGAGCGCGGCGCTGCCGCCGCCGAAGACGACGGCGAGGACGGTGTCGACCACGAGCAGGCCGGCGGGCCCCCTGGCCCGCCTGCGCGGCGGTGGCCCGGTGGGCGGCGCCGGCGGCGAGCCGAACCCGCCGTGCCCGCCGGCGCCGCCGGCAGCCGGGTTCTGGGGCGGATGCCCGGCACCCGCCGGGCCGGCGGGCAGGACCCCGTCGCGGCCGGCGATGAAGTCGGGCTGGGTGCTGGTGCGGTATGTGTGCTCCGTCATGCCTTCGACGATCCACCGGGATTCTGAGAGGCGTCTGAGACGGACGTAAGAAGCGAAGTAAAACCGTGTATGCCCGATATAAAGCCGCCCCCTCGACGGGGCGGCCCCGAGACGGTTGGTAACGCGACCGATGAGTTTGCGGCTCCCGGCGGGTCAGGACTGGTGACACCCCAGGAAAGGACACCGCCATGTCGGAGCTTCTCGTCGACTTCATCACCTCCCTCGACGGCTACGCGTCCGGAGAGGGATGGCCCGGGTTCTGGGGCCTTGAGGGCCCGGAGTACTTCGCGTGGCTCGGCGAGCAGCCCGAGTCCACCCTCCTGATGGGAGCGACCACCTACCGCAAGATGTCGGACTTCGTCACCGGCGCGGTCCCGAACGGCCAGGACGAGTTCAGGCCCGAAGAGGAGGCGTCCCTCGACGAGCTGACGCGAGCGGCCAAGGTGGTGTTCTCCTCCTCACTTGAGGAGCCGCTGAAGTGGGCCAACACCACGCTCGTCCGCGACGACGCCGTCGAGGCGGTCCGCGCCATGAAGGCGGGTGGCCCGGGGCTCCTCAGCACGATCGGCAGCCTGAGCCTGTGCCGGTCCCTGCTACGGGCCGGACTCGTCGACCGCTTCCGGGTCGTGATGTTCCCGGTGATCACCGGGGCCACCGGCGCGGAACGCATCTACGACGGCTATCCGGACGTCGCCCTCGACATGACCGACCACCGCACCTTCGACGGCCGCACCCAGATGGTCGAGTACAAGCCCCGCCTGCTGGAGCACCCGCCGCTCGCCGCCCCCGCGTGACGCCGGGGCGGGGAAGTGCGTGCGGGCTCAGCCCAGACGTCCGCCGGGGCGGAGCTGACGCCCGGGGTGCCCGCTACGGGCAGCCGCAGGAGCGGCGGGTTACCAGGTGGGAGGGGAACTGCTTCAGGCGTTCGCGGCGGGTGGCCAGGGGGGTTTCGTCCAGGACCAGGTCGACCGCCGCGCGGGCCATCGCCGGGCGGTCGGAGGCGACCGTCGTCAGGGGCGGGTCCGTCAGGCCGGCCTCCTTGACGTTGTCGAAGCCCGCCACCGCCAGCTCGCCCGGGACGTCGATGCGCAGTTCGCGGGCCGCCCGGAGCAGGCCGATCGCCTGGTCGTCGGTGGCGCAGAAGAGGGCCGGCGGGCGGTCCGGGCCGGCGAGGAGCTTCAGGCCGGCCTCGCTGTCCGTGCCGGTGAAGCGCACCCGACGGGCCATGGGCGCTCTCCCTTCCGGGCGTGTTCATCCAACAGCTTGGCCGGACAACCAGCTCGGTTCTCTGTCCATGATCAGGCCGGTGGGCGGGAGGCAGCCGTCGATCAGGTGAGGCCTGTACTGGATCTTCTTCAGCTTCCGCTTGATCACGCGGGTCGAGTCGTAGATCGCGGTGGTCGCTGTAGTTCGTCGATCTCAGGCCGTGGGTAACTGCCCGGCGTGGAGGCGGAGTTGCTCGATCTGCCGGTGGATGTGACGGACCTGGAGCGCGCGGAGGGTGTCGCCGACCGGCTCGATGACCTGTTGCTCGACATCGCCTGGATCTTTCCTCGCACCGATCTGTGGGGGCGGGCGGCGGCGTGCGTGCGCGGCCTGCTGGCCCAGCTGTCCCGCAAGAACGGCTGGCAGATCTCCGAGTACATCGGTGAGGACACCCCCTGGGGCCAGCAGCATCTGCTGGATCGCGCCGTGTGGGACGCGGATGCGCTGCGGGACTTCACCCGCCGTTACGTGGTCGCTGGGCTGGAGGACGGCGGGGTGGGGGCCGGGCCCGGTGGAGCGGACGTGCTGGTGGTCGATGAGACCGGCTTCGCCAAGCGCGGCACCGTCTCGGCCGGGGTGGCACGCTAGTACTCCGGTGCCCTGGGCGGAGTTTTCCCTTGCCATGTGGGGGTGATGGCCGCCTGGGCGACCGGTACCGGCCAGGCTTTGATCGACCGGGAGCTGTACCTGCCCCGGGAGTGGACACAGGACCGTCAGCGGTGTCGCCGCGCGCGTGTTCCCGACCGGGTCGCCTTCGCCGTCTAGCCGCGCCTGGCCGAGCAGATGATCGACCGGGCGGTGCCGGCCCTGCCCGCCGGACGGGTGTGGGTGGCCGCGGACGAGGTCTACGGCCGCGACGGCGCCTTCCGCCGCCACCTGGAGGAGGCGCGCCTGCCCTATGTGGTGACGGTGCAGGCCAACCAGGGTGTGCTGCCCCGCCCCGGCTGGCGCCACCTTGCCCGCCTCATCGAACGCTGCGCGGCCGAGGAGGACTGGGTCGAGTTTCCCGCCGGCCCGTCCCAGCTGGACTCCCGTACCTGGCAGTGGTGGGTGCACCGGATCCCCGCTCCGGACACGCCGGTCGGCAGCGGCACCGCCCGCTGGCTGCTGACCCGGCGCCGCCCCGACACGCCCGACGAGCGGGACTACTACCTGAGCTGGGGCCCGCAGGACACGACGGTGGAAGACCTCGTGCTGGTACCGGGTGCCCGCTGGCGGGTGGAGGAAGCGATCAAGCTCGCGAGGTCCGCCGCCGGGATGGCCGACTACGAGGTACGCCACTTCCACGGCTGGTACCGGCACCTCACCCTGTCCCAGCTGGCCGCGGCGTTCCCGGCCGTGAGGCCGCCGCCGAACGCCGCGACGCGCAAGCCGATCCACCCCACACAGGAGGGCCGGAGTGACCCCACCCTCCCCGACGGACTCATCCCCATCACGCTGACCGCCTTCGAAATCGCCGCCTCCTGGCCCTGATGGACCGTCAACCATCGCGCGAGCAGCAGATCCGCCACGGTCTGCACTGGTCACGATGGCGCCGCCGCCAAACCGCCGCCCGCGCCTGCCACCACCTACGACCACAACACCAACTACAGCGACCACCACGATCTACGACTGAAGGGACGGTCCGCCCCCATGCGCGTACCGCATGACGACGTCATACCGCACCGATCAAGAATCGTCATGGGCCCCGAAATCCGCGAGTTCAACCTGAGTAACGCAATCAGGATCACGAAACACTAGAAGACCCACGTTGGCTGAAACACCCCTTACATCGCGCGAGCTTCCAGCATGCACCCTTGCCCCGATCACACTAGGTCTGATCCCATCGGCGAAGCGTAACCGCAGTTATGGGTGGGGGCGAAGTGACGCTACTGTGTCAGACGGATATGTCGCGATGCGATTCTCAATGATCACCTGTCCGTAAACGTCTGCCCTTCATTGTTGGCTTGCTTCACCGCTTGCGCCTGACATTCACAGACCATATCGAGGTCGTGTCGGTCACCGTATGACACCCCCGAGCCACCCCCTCCACATTCCGTTCCTTTCCGAAGGCGCTGCTGCGCCTACGAGTGGCAGAGAGGTTACCGGGTGAGATCATTCAAACTATTCTGGGCAATAGTACTCTCCGTCTTACTGCTCGCCCCTGCGACCAGCATCGCGCAGGAGGCACCTGACGAGGGCAGCGCAGAACCTACGCATGCCTCCGGCATAGGAAAGCTGACGTCGCCACACTCCAGCCAGGGGCAGGCGAGGAAATCTTCGCCTTCTCCGCCTGCGGTGGCTAATCCAGCGGGTACACCAGCCAAGGAAAATAGGACAGAGGCTCAAGAGCGGACCGACTATGTGGCCAAACTCAGAGCCGAGAATGACGGCGTGCTTCCTATGAGCATCTCAAGGTGCGAGGGCGAAGCACCGGGTGCTGACGGCGGAGTTGGCGCCGTACTGGATCACTGGAACTGGTGCAAGTTCGCCACTGTCCCATACCTACATCTACCCTGCAAAGGGTGTGCACCCGACGGAGAGATTTCGCTCAGGCTCACCTTTTCGGGCGAGGCGAAACAAGGAAACAGCACCACAGACAGAACCCATAAAGTCACAGTGCGAGTCGAAGTCAAGGGGAAGACGGGAAATTTCCCTGAGAGTGTGCCGCTGAGCATTCACGGACGATGCACTGCCAATACCAGTGAATCGACACCTTGCGATGTCAGTGGAGGTGCGACGAAAACCGTTGCATCCTGGCGTACAACAGAAGGACGGTATACGTGGATTGATTTCACATCGCCCACGGGAAGCAGCCACCCGGACGACATCTCGCGGTACAGCTTCGCCTTTAAGCTCACCGGCGCATCGAATTCTACAACGGTCACCGGGAACCAGTTCCGCTGCGACTCCGCAACCTACATTACCGGTAGACCTTCCTATGGCTGCGTGTACCATCGCGTCGACGAAACCTTCACTCTACCTGTGGACGGCTCCACGAAGGAGTCCGGTGAGTTGATATGGAGGGCGCAGAATAAGCCCAACAAAACCTTCCCGGTAACCAAGAACAACAACAAGAGAATACCGGGCTCCGTCGCGAGCGGGCGCACGCTGCGCCGTACCACCGAAGCTAATCGCAAGGCGAATCGAGGAAAGGCCATTGCCGAATGCAAGAGGTATTTCGGGTACAGATACTCGAAAGGCGAAACAAAATCGTGTGATGAATACCCGTTCGCTTCAACTGCCGAAGGAGCGAAAACGGGTAGCGACGGCCAGAGTCCAAATAGGCACTATGCGGTCGAAGCCATGAACGACCGGCATAACTCAAATGCCGGCAGCAAGCTTTCGGAATTCTATCGCGACCAGCGCATGCTCCGGACGCAAGACGTGTTCTATGTCAAGCTCGTGAACCCGGACGGCACACCCTATAAGGGCCCTTCGGAACCGTCCGGCGCTGCCGCACAGGTGAACTATCGTCAGTGCAGTGGCGACCTGCCACAGATTAAGGAGGTGCAACGCAAGGCTGCGCCGGAGCAAAAGTTTCTCAACTATGCCCAATCAACAGCAAGTGGCTGGACCGGAGGCGACTCTACCTACTCCGTCGATCTCCCCGACGGGCGTCGCCTGTTCCTCTTCTCAGACACATTTCTGGGACCAGAGAATGCAGACGGAAGTCGACCTGAAAACGCAAAGATCATCAACAGTAGCTTTGTGGCCCAGAGCGGCGGCAGTCTCTCGACCATCAAGAGGGGCAGTTCAAGCAATCCGATGGCTATCATGCCGCCGACCATCAAAGGTGAACGTTGGTACTGGCTCGGAGACGGCATGATAGCCACAATCGACGGCAGAAAGTACCTTCAGGTCGTGTTCCAGGAGTACCGCCACACCCACGACGGAACGGAGCTGCCGCTGGAATTCGTGCGCAATGTGGTCGCTACGTTCGAGCTATCCAACCTCAAAAGGCCAATCTGGATCGACCCACTCCCGTCGGAGATCGGTGTGGCATGGGGATCTGCACTTCTACCCAAGGGGCGCAGCGGAGACAACTACACCTACATCTATGGTGTAAGCAACGAAAAAAGAAACAAGAAGATGCATATCGCCCGTGTGTACGGTAAGGATCTCTCCGACGTCAAGAATTGGCAGTTCATCAAGAAATCTGAAACGGTCCCGGACAAGTGGATGAAGAACGAGAAGGACGGCACGAAGTACCTGCCGGGTGTCATGAACGAGTACAGCGTGACGCCGTGGAGGGATCAGTTCGTGGTCATCAGTCAGGACAGCACTGAAGCCTTCAGCTCCAAGATCCGGCTCTGGAGCGGTTGCGACCCCTACTCCTTCGGATTCTGGGTCGATAACGACGAAGTGTACCGGATGCCAGAAGTCGGATTGTGGGGCAGCTATGGTGACCCGCAGGTGGTTGCCTATAATGCGCATGCGCATCCAACGCTGCAGTCTGGTGACAGGTGGACCCTGTCATACAACGTGAACACGTTCGACTTCAGCGACCACTTCCTGGACACGAGCATCTACAAGCCCCGCTTCGTGTCCTTCCGGTTGGTCCCTTGGAGCGGAGGTACCCGCTCCAGCAAGAACTTCGTACCGGTGGAGTAGCCGTCGCAGCATAGCCGGTGGTGGCAGCCTGCAGTAGGATGCGCTGCCACCACCGGCTCGACATCCACGAGGAGGCGCCATGGATCTCCGCCCCATCAGTGAATCCTGGAGAAGCATCGAGCGATGGGTGCATGAACGCGAACGTACCGATAGCTTGGCTGCCCCCGCTACGCCACAGGAAATCGAGACCGTGCAGGAGCGGATCGCTGTTCAGCTGCCGCCGGAGATAGTCGAACTTCTCAAACGTCACAATGGCAGTACCTTCCCCTTTCCGCCCTTCTACCTACTGCTGGGCACTCAGGAGATTATTCTCAAGTTCGAGACGAAGCGCAGCGCCTGGGGAGAATCCACGTTCGCACCATGGAGCCGACACTGGGTGCCCTTCGCCTCAGATGGCAGTGCCGGTGCACTATACGTCGACACCGCCCCCGGCTCTGACGGGCGCGTGCATGAACACACACGGGAAGGTGACTCAACCCTGTCCTCTCACCCCATGTGGACTTCAATCACTGCGCTCATGCACCACACCGCTGAAGCCCTGGATCGTGTTGAACAAATCGACGGCTACCGACCGTACCAGGGCGACGACGACCTGATCGACTGGGAGGACGTTACCGACGACGGAGAGGAGTTGTGACGTGTTCCCCAGGGGCACAGCGCCACACCGGAGCGCTCCAGAGTCAACCCACGCAGCAGTCGTAACTAGAATCTCAAAATGTCGCCGCTGCGCCGCGCCCTCGAGAGTACGTCGGGTGGTACACGCATCGTCCCACAGTATGACGCTGCCTCGGCACTGCAGCGTGGTACTCGGCCTCTGTTTACTGCTGTTTGTTGCAGCATGCGGTGAACATTCCGGTGTCTCTACCAACCCTTCAACTCATCCCCGCGCTTCTCAACAGGCAGCACTGTGTGCTTGGGAAGCGTCAAAGTCGCCATCGCAGCCAACTGGTGTCGAGTGCGTTGAACCGTCTCCCAGTCCAACGCCCACCGTCGTCATGACCCCGGAGAAGCATCCGGACGGGGGGTGGGCGAACCCAACCTGCCATCCGAACGAGTCAGCCGTGACCCGTCACGGAACCGAACTATGGTGTGGACAGTATGGCGGATCCTGGAAGTGGGGCGATGGCCCCGCTCCCAGCGAAGGCAGCATATGTGTCGACGAGGGGGAATGGGACATGATTAACCCCACCCAAGGATTCGTCTGTCGCAACGGTCAATGGCAGAAGGAGCGCCTAGAGGACTGGCGCCATCCATCTTCGAGCGCGTCGGCAACCGTCTCGCCGAGAATAGGAAAGATCCCATAACAGCCGGGCGGCGTCACAGCCAGGCGCCGTGGGCCGCCAGCGCGGGCTACTTCGGCTTGTGGCAGGTCGATGGAGGCCGCCAAGCTGGTTGACCTACGGCCCCGCAGCGGCGGCAGTCTTGCCGGTGAGGGCCATTCACCACTCTGTCCCTTCAGTCGTAGATCGTGGTGGTTGCTGTAGGTCGTGGTGTGGTCGTGGGTGGTGGCCGGGTGGAGTGCTGGCGTCGGCGTCGTCTGTGGTGGCAGGCGCGGGCGACGGTTTGGTGGCGGCGGCGCCATCGGGACCAGTACAGACCGTGGCGGATCTGCTGCTCGGGGGATGGTTGACGGTCCATCAAAGCGAGGAGGCAGGCGATTTCGAAGGCGGTCAGCGTGATCGGGATGAGTCCGTCGGGGACGGTGGGGTCACTTCGGTCCCCCTGTGTGGGGTGGATCGGCTTGCGCGTCACGGCGTTCGGCGGCGGCTTGGACGGCCAGGAACGCCGCGGCCAGCTGGGCCAGGGTGAGGTGCCGGTACCAGCCGTGGAAGTGGCGTACCTCGTAGTCGTCCATCCCGGCGGACGCCGCGAAGTCCAGGAGAGCCCCGAAGAGTGCGCACAGCGCGAGGAAGCCGGCGTCACCGCCGAAACCTGGCGCCCCCTCGGCTTCTACACCATCATCCTCAGCTCCACCGCCCGCATCCACCTCTTCCTGGCCGAAGGACTCACCCTCGGTCCGTCCCTTGCGGAGCTACGCCTGCGGGAACTCCCCGCGCATGACGGCCGCGACGAAGTCGCCCCAGGCGACGTCGCTGACAGCGAGCACACCGCCCGCGGAGTCCTTGCTGTCCCGGACGGGCGCGGCGCTCTGGGCTTATGGCCGCGATCTCAACGCAGGTGCCGGCCTCATCGCTATAGCTGGACCTGTGCCAAGCAACGCTGCCTACTCCAGAGTTCATACCGTGCACCTCCCAAGTCGTCACGATGGGGCGCCGAGCCCTCTCCGAGGCGACCTACATCTGCGGGAACTCTCCACGCTTGAGCGCGGCGACGAAGTCAGCCCACGCACCACAGCCGACACCGAGCATGCCCCCCTCCGGGTCCTTGCTGTCTCGTACGCCGACCCCATCCGCGCCCAGGCGTACCTCGACACACTCACCGTTCTGGCCGCTGTAGGAACTCTTGAACCACTCGGAACGAGATGACACGGACTCTTCCTTAGGGACGAGGTAGTTCGTTCGCAATCGTGCCGATCAGAGACTCGGACTCCAGCGCGCTGAGAGCGGTGGCCCGGATGTGATCGAAGGCGCTGCCCAGCCGCGCCGTATCCTCCCTGGCCTCCAGGTAGGCGTGACTCGCGAAGTTCTCCAGGAGCACGACTTCCAGGGCCGCGGGAGGCGGAAACCTGTAGATCAAGAAGGGATACGGCCCACCCAGGTAGGCACCTGCCGTGAAGGGTAGTACCTGCAGCGTCACGTTCGGAAGCCGTCCCATCTCGATGAGATGAAGCAACTGGTGACGAAGCACCTCCGGCCCACCCACCTGCTGTCGGAGGGCGGCCTCGCCGAGCACCATCCACACCTTGAGAGGCGCGGGGGCCGAACGAAACAGAGCCTTTTGACGCTCCATCCGCACGCGAAGCTTCGCCCTCTGTTCGACGTCCAGGTCGCCCGTGGATCCGCCCTGGATCACTGCTGTCGCGTAGCCCTCCGTCTGGAACAACCCCGGGACGATGCCCGGCTGGAAGCCGCGACACTCGTACACCTCGTCCTCCAGCCCGACGAGATCCAGGAAGTCCTGGGGCAGTTGGTCCTCCAGAACCCGCCACCACCGCTGCCGTCGACCCTCCCGCGCAAGTGCCAGCCATCCGTCTCGCTCACCGTCGCCGGTGACGCCGTAGAGGTCAAGCAGCACCCGTAGATCGAGCTGCCGAATCCCGCTGCGCCCGGCCTCGATGCGACTCACCTTCGCCGGATGGCAACCCAACCGTTCCGCCGAGTCCTCCAAGTGGAGGCCCTTGTCTTCCCGCAGCCGACGCAGGTTGGCGCCCAGTACACGCCGACGCACGGTCGGCCTCTGTTCCGCAGCCACAGCCCACCCTTCGTACGCGTACTCACACGGTGATCGCAACGATACTCATCCGAGTGCCATGCAAGTCAAATATTCCGTTCCACTTGCAAGTTGCTCAGCATGCGAGGAAGCTAACGCAAAGTTGATTCGTAGCCACGTAGCGCGAAGAGCGCAGCAAGGAGGCCACGATGCCCGCACCGTGGGATCCACAGGCCACGGCCCATGACTCCGGCCTCGCCACCGCTGTTCATCTGTTCGCTCGCCACCCGAAGAGTCCGGGCCGAGCACGGGACGTCCTGCGGATCCAGCTCGCTCGCTGGCAGGTGGACAGCAGGACGGCCGAGACGGCAGTACTACTGCTCTCCGAACTCGTCACCAATGCGGTGCGCCACGGACGGGTCCCGCCGGGGCGGCGGGTGGGCACTCGGTTCACGCTCGATACCGGGGCCCTGCGGATCGAAGTGGCCGACGCCAACAACGACTTGCCGCTGCCCCGGATCGCAGGCGTCGACGACGAGAGCGGGCGCGGCCTGGCGCTGGTCGACGCGCTTGCGGATGACTGGGGTACCTATCGGCGCCCGAACGGGATCGGGAAGTGCGTGTGGGTGCGGCTGAGGCTTCCGTCGGGGCGGAGCTGACGTCAGGGGTACCCGCTACGGGCAGCCGCAGGAGCGGCGGGTTACCAGGTGGGACGGGAACTGCTTCAGGCGTTCGCGGCGGGTGGCCAGGGGGGTTTCGTCCAGGACCAGGTCGACCGCCGCGCGGGCCATCGCCGGGCGGTCGGAGGCGACCGTCGTCAGGGGCGGGTCCGTCAGGCCGGCCTCCTTGACGTTGTCGAAGCCCGCCACCGCCAGCTCGCCCGGGACGTCGATGCGCAGTTCGCGGGCCGCCCGGAGCAGGCCGATCGCCTGGTCGTCGGTGGCGCAGAAGAGGGCCGGCGGGCGGTCCGGGCCGGCGAGGAGCTTCAGGCCGAGCTGGTAGGCGTCGTAGCGGTTGTACGGGGACTGGAAGAGCCGGCCCTCCGTGGCGCGGCCCGCCGCGCGCATCGCGACGCGCCAGCCCTCGACGTGGTCGGTGACCGGGTCGCCGGTGGTCGGGGTGGTCTCGACGCCGCCGAGGCAGGCCACGTACGCGTGGCCGTGCTCCAGCAGGTGGCTCGTCGCCAGCCGGGCGCCGCCGACGTCGTCGGTGACGACGACCAGGTCCTCCGGCTGGTCCCGGCGCTCGTGCATGAGCACCACCCGGGCGTCCCAGGCGTCGATCTCCGCCGCCGCGGCCGGGCTCGGGCCCTGGCTGACGAGGATCAGCCCGGAGACGCGCATGCCGAGGAAGGCCCGCAGGTAGTGGACCTCGCGGTCGTCGAGGTAGTCGGAGTTGCCGACGAGGACCATCTTTCCGCGCTCGGACGCCGCCTGCTCCACCGCGTGCGCCATCTCGCCGAAGAACGGCTGCCGGGCGTCCGGCACGATCATGCCGATGAGGTCCGTACGCCGGGAGGCCATGGCCTGGGCCACGCGGTCCGGGCGGTAGCCCAGCTCCCGTATCGCGGCGAGCACCCGCTCCCGGGTGGCCGGGGCGACCGGCCGGGGTCCGTTGTTGATGACGTAGCTCACGACCGCGGTCGAGGTGCCCGCCAGTCGTGCCACGTCGTCCCGCGTCACCTTGGCCACGGCGCAAGTCTACGCGTGATGACCCGGCGCACTACCCCGCGCCGTCAAGCTCTGGCCACGGCTCGGGGCGGCTACGTACGGGAGCGGCGGGACTCCTGCGCCGCGCCCTCCGGCTCCGGCGTCCCCTGCCTCCCGGCCTGCCGCTCGGCCTGCGCCTCGGCTTTCTTCTCGGCCTTCTTCTCCGCCTTGTCCGGCACGACGAAGCGGTAGCCGACGTTGCGTACCGTGCCGATCAGCGACTCGTTCTCCGGGCCCAGCTTCGCCCGCAGCCGCCGCACGTGCACGTCGACGGTGCGGGTGCCGCCGAAGTAGTCGTAGCCCCAGACCTCCTGCAGCAGCTGGGCCCGGGTGAACACCCGGCCCGGGTGCTGCGCGAGGTACTTCAGCAGCTCGAACTCCTTGAAGGTCAGGTCCAGCACCCGCCCCTTGAGCTTCGCGCTGTACGTGGCCTCGTCCACCGTCAGGTCGCCGTTGCGGATCTCGGTGGGGCTGTCGTCCGCGGGCAGCTGCTGCCGGCCCAGCGCCAGCCGCAGCCGCGCCTCGACCTCGGCCGGCCCCGCGGTGTCCAGCAGGACGTCGTCCACGCCCCACTCGGCGGTGACGGCGGCGAGCCCGCCCTCCGTGACGACGAGGATCAGCGGACAGCCGGGGCCCGTGGAGTGCAGCAGCTGGCAGAGGCTGCGCACCTGCGGCAGGTCGCGGCGGCCGTCGACGAGGATCACGTCGGCGCCGGGGGTGTCGATCAGGGCAGGGCCCTCGGCGGGCGCCACCCGGACGTTGTGGAGCAGCAGGCCGAGGGCGGGGAGCACCTCGGCGGAGGGCTGCAGGGCGTTCGTCAGAAGCAGCAGAGAACTCACGGGCGCACCTCCCGGCGCGCGGCGGCGGCGTTGATCGCGGTCGTCGGGGTCTCAGCTCTGCCTCTGCGTTCGCCCATTGCTTCGGCCTCCTCAAAGGGTGCAGATACGCACAAAAGGACCCGGGGGCAACCTTGCCCGGATCCTTCAGAGGACAGAATAGCCCACATGAGCGCCACCTCCGAGGCTTCGTCCGACCGGCGAGACCCCGCACCGCGTCCTTCCCCGGCCGTCCCGCCCCCGGCACCGCCGTCGCACACGGCGTGGCTGCGCGCCGCGGACCGGGTGCCGATCGCGGCGGCGTACGAGCCGGGGCCGGGCCCCGGCGGCCCGGCGGTCGTGGTGGCGCACGGCTTCACGGGCGCCCTGGAGCGGCCGGCGATCCGGCGGGCGGCGGCGGTGTTCGCGCAGCGTGCGGGGGTGGTGACGTTCTCGTTCCGCGGGCACGGGGGGTCCGGCGGGCGGTCGACGGTCGGAGACCGGGAGGTGCTGGACCTGGCGGCGGCGGTGGCGTGGGCGCGGTCGCTGGGGCACGGGCGGGTGGCGACGGTGGGGTTCTCGATGGGCGGGTCGGTGGTGCTGCGGCACGGCGCGTTGTACCGCGGACCGGCGCACGGGGACGGACGGGGGCGCGGGGGGCGCAAGGGGGCGGGGGCGGCGGCGGGGGCGTACGCGGACGCCGTCGTGTCCGTCAGCTCGCCGGCCCGCTGGTACTACCGCGGTACGGCGCCCATGCGGCGGCTGCACTGGATCGTCGAGCGCCGCGCGGGCCGCGCGGTCTCCCGCCTCGCCCTGCACACCCGCGTCCACCACCGCCGCTGGAACCCCGAACCCCTCTCCCCCACCGCCGCGGTCCCCCTGATCGCCCCGGTGCCCCTGCTCGTCGTCCACGGCACCCGGGACGGCTATTTCCCCCTGGACCACCCCCGCGCCCTCGCCGCCGCGGCGGCGGCGCCGGGAGGGGCGGAGCTGTGGCTGGAGGAGGGGTTCGGCCACGCGGAGAACGCGGCGGGTGATGAGTTGCTGCGGCGGATCGCCGCGTGGGTGGCGGAGGCGGTCAGCGGACGTAGTTCTTGAGTTCCTCGGTGTCGAGTTCGATCCCTACCGGCTTCGGAAGGGTGACCCTGGCGCCGAACTCGACCGAGTGGATGTCACGGTAGCCATGTGAAGAGGGGTCGCTGTACACGGTCAGGGTGCACGCATCGCGATCGATGAGCAGGTAGACCGGAATGCCGACGACCGCGTACGCGGCAGGCTTGTCCTGACGGTCCCGCCGGTTGGTGTCCGAGTCGTACGAGGTCACCTCAACGATCATCACGAGCGGATCGGGATCGGCCCAGTCGCCCTGCCCGGCGAAACTGCCCGCCGGGGCGAACGCAAGATCCGGTCGTGCACGGCCGCTGCGGTACTCGTCGACTTCGAGACCGAGGTCGCTCGTATACGGCCGCAGGCCGTTCCCGCTCTGGATACACCGCTCCAGCAGCCAGCCGACCATCTCGTTGTGATCTCCGTCCGGCACGCCCTTGGCCCCGATCCGTCCGTTGATGAACTCGAACCTGACGGTGTCGTTCAGCTTCTCGGCAGCCTTGGCGATCTCCTCGAACTCCTCGACCGTCATCTGCGATGCGCGTGCCGTGTGCTCTGCCATAACCGTCATGGTGCACCCCCTTCCAGGTCGCGGCCAGTCTCGCCCGCCGGCGCCGGGCAGATCATCGGTCCGGGACGAAGCCCACCCGTACGGGTGACCTAGATCGTTTCTGCAACCGGCTCCGCGAACTGCGCCTGATACAGCCGCGCGTACGCGCCCTCCGCCGCCAGCAGTTCCTCGTGCGTGCCCTGCTCCACGATGCTCCCCGCCTCCATCACCAGGATCACGTCCGCGTCGCGGATCGTGGACAGCCGGTGTGCGATCACGAAGCTCGTGCGGCCCGTGCGCAGCTCCGCCATCGCGTGCTGGATCAGCACCTCCGTGCGCGTGTCCACCGAGCTGGTCGCCTCGTCCAGCACCAGGATCGCCGGTTCCGCCAGGAACGCCCGGGCGATGGTGATCAGCTGCTTCTCGCCCGCCGAGACGCCCGCGCCCTCCTCGTCGAGCACCGTGTCGTAGCCGTCCGGGAGGGTCCGTACGAAGCGGTCGACGTGGGTGGCCTTCGCCGCGGCGACGATCCTGTCCCGCGGGGTGTCCGCCGGTGCCCCGTACGCGATGTTCTCCGCGATCGTGCCGCCGAACAGCCAGGTGTCCTGCAGCACCATCCCGATCTGCGCCCGCAGCTCCTCGCGGCGCATCTCCGCCACGTCCACGCCGTCCAGCAGGATCCGGCCGCCCGCCACCTCGTAGAACCGCATCAGCAGGTTCACCAGCGTCGTCTTCCCCGCCCCCGTCGGGCCGACTATCGCCACCGTCTGGCCCGGGCGCACCGTCAGCGACAGGTCCTCGATCAGGGGTTTCTCCGGGTCGTACGAGAACGAGACGCCCTCGAACGCCACCTCCCCCCGCACCGGTGCCGCCGGGCGGGCCGGCCGCTCGGCGTCCGGCTCCTCCTCGTCGGCGTCGAGCAGCTCGAAGACCCGCTCCGCCGACGCGACGCCCGACTGCACCAGGTTCGCCATCGACGCGATCTGCCCCAGCGGCTGGCTGAACTGCCGCGAGTACTGCACGAACGCCTGCACGTCGCCGATCGACAGCGCCCCGGAGGCGACCCGCAGGCCGCCGACGACGGCGACCAGGACGTAGTTGAGGTTGCCGATGCACATCATCGCCGGCTGGATCAGGCCGGAGATGAACTGCGCCCGGTAGCCGGCGCGGAACAGCTCGTCGTTCTCCTCGCGGAAGGTCTCCGCGGCCTCGTCGCGGCGGCCGAAGACCCGGACGAGCGAGTGGCCGGTGTACATCTCCTCGATGTGCGCGTTCAGCTTGCCCGTGGCCGCCCACTGCGCCACGAACTGCGGCTGCGCCCGCTTGCCCACCCGGGTCGCGACCGTGATCGACAGCGGCACGGTCACCAGCGCGACCACCGCCAGCAGCGGCGAGATCCAGAACATCACCGCCAGCACCCCGGCGATCGTCAGCAGCGACGTCACGATCTGGCCCATGGTCTGCTGCAGCGACTGCCCGACGTTGTCGATGTCGTTCGTCGTCCGGGAGAGGATCTCGCCGCGCTGGTTGCGGTCGAAGTACGACAGCGGCAGCCGCGACAGCTTGGCCTCCGCCTCCTCGCGCAGCCGGAAGACCGCCCGCTGCACGATCACGGCCGTCAGCCGCGCCTGGACGAGCCCGAGCCCCCACGCGGCGACGTAGACGAGGGCCGCCCACAGCAGCGTCACGCCGACGGCGTCGAAGTCGATGCCGTCGGTGGGGCGGGCGGAGCCGGTGTCCACCCGGTCGCCGTAGACGCCCGCCACGACGAGGTCGGTGGCGTGGCCGAGGAGCTTGGGGCCGGCGACGACGAGCGCGACGCTGCCGGCGCCGAGGGCGAGGACGGCCCAGATCAGGGTGCGGTCGGGGCGCAGGGTGCGCAGCAGGCGGAGGGCGGAGCCGCGGAAGTCGATGGAGCGTTCCACGGGCGGGCCGCTGAACATGCGCATGGGCCCGCCCCCGGGGCGCGGGCCGGGCCCCGGCCCCGGCCCGGACCCCGGCCCCGCACCCGGTCCCGAACCCGGCCCCGGGCTCTTCCCCGGCGTGCTCATGCCGCGGCCTCCTTCTCGGTCAGCTGCGAGAGCACGATCTCGCGGTACGTCTCGTTCGCCACCATCAGCTCCGCGTGCGTCCCCGTGCCGGCCACCCGGCCCTCTTCCAGGACCACGATCCGGTCCGCGTCGCGGATCGTGGCGACCCGCTGGGCGACGATCACGACCGTCGCGTCCCCCAGCCGGCGCGCGAGCGCCGCGCGCAGGGCGGCGTCCGTGGCGTAGTCGAGGGCGGAGAAGGAGTCGTCGAAGAGGTAGATGTCCGGCCGGTGCACCAGCGCGCGGGCGATCGCGAGGCGCTGCCGCTGGCCGCCGGAGACGTTCGAGCCGCCCTGCGCGACGGGCGCGTCGAGGCCGCCGTCCATGGCGGCGACGAAGTCCGCGGCCTGCGCGGCGCGCAGCGCGTCCCACAGCTCGTCCTCGGTGGCGTCGGGTTTTCCGTAGCGGAGGTTGGAGGCGACGGTGCCGCTGAAGAGGTACGGCTGCTGCGGTACGTAGCCGATGGCCCGCGCCAGCGCCGCCGGGTCCAGGTCCCGTACGTCCACGCCCCCGACGGCGACGCTGCCCGCCGTGGCGTCGAACAGCCGCGGCGCCAGCGCCAGCAGCGTGGACTTGCCGCTGCCGGTGCTGCCGATGACCGCCGTCGTACGCCCGGGGCGGGCCGCCAGGTCGACGTCCTTCAGCACCGGCTCCTCCGCGCCCGGGTAGCGGAACTCGACGCCCCGGACGTCCAGCCGGCCGCGCTCGCGCGGCTCGGCCGCCGCGGGCACAGGGGCGGCCGGCGGGACGACGGAGGACTCGGTGTCCAGCACCTCCTGGATGCGCTCGGCGCAGACCTCCGCGCGCGGGATCATCATGAACATGAACGTGGCCATCATGACGCTCATGAGGATGTACATCAGGTAGGACAGGAACGCCGTCAGCGCGCCGACGTCCATGGCGCCGCTGTCGATCCGCCCGGCCGCGAACCAGACCACGGCGACGCTCGACAGGTTCACCCCGAGCATCGGGGTGGGGAACAGCAGCGCCATCAGCCGCCCGGCCCGTACCCCCACGTCCCGCAGGTCGGCGTTCGCCCGGCCGAAGCGCCGCCGCTCGTGCGCGTCGCGGACGAAGGCGCGGATGACGCGGATGCCGGTGATCTGCTCGCGCATGATCCGGTTCACCTCGTCGATGCGCTTCTGCATGCTGCGGAACAGCGGGCGCATGCGGCGCACGATCAGCGCCACGACGACGCCCAGCAGCGGCACCACGACCAGCAGCAGGGACGTGAGCGGCACGTCCTGGTTGAGCGCCATGACGACGCCGCCGACGCACATGATCGGCGCCGTCACCATCATCGTGAACGTCATCAGGGCGAGCATCTGGATCTGCTGCACGTCGTTGGTGGTGCGGGTGATCAGCGACGGCGCGCCGAAGCGGCCCATCTCGCGGGCGGAGAAGGACTGCACCCGGTCGAAGACGGCGGCACGCACGTCGCGGCCGAGGGCGGTGGCCGTACGGGCGCCGAAGAACACGGCGCCGGCCGCGGCGCAGAACTGCAGCGCGCTGCAGGCGAGCATCCAGCCGCCGGTGCGCAGGATGTAGCCGTTGTCGCCGGGGATGACGCCGTGGTCGATGATGTCGGCGTTGAGCGTGGGGAGGTAGAGCGTCGTCAGCGTGGCCACCAGCTGCAGCGCCACGACCCAGCCGAGGTCCCGGCGGTACGGGCGCAGATGCGCGCGGAGGATGCGGACGAGCACGCCCGCAGCGTACGTCGATGGTTGCCCGGGGCGACAACGATTTCGCCAGGGGCATGATGGGGCGTACGGAGCACGAGCACGCGAGGCGGCCGGGGATCCGGCCGGGACCCGAAGGGGGTCGCCACGTCATGACGGCCAACGGCACCATCCGGTACTGGGCGGCGGCCAAGGCCGCGGCCGGGACGGCGGAGGAGCCCTACGCGGCGGACACGCTGGCCGAGGCGCTGGCCGCGGCCCGGGGCCGGCACGGGGAGGGGCTGGCGCAGGTGCTGGCGCGCTGCTCGTTCCTGGTGGACGGGCGGGCGGTGGGGGCGCGGGACCACGCGGGGGTGGCGCTGGCGGACGGGGGGACGGTTGAGGTCCTGCCCCCGTTCGCGGGAGGCTAGGCGCACGATGAGCGACCAGAGACACGACCCCCCGCCGTGGTCTGCGGCCCCGTCGGCCCCCACGGGCTGGGCGCCGTACGACGAGGAGCAGCGCGACGGCGCCGGCCCGGGCGGCGATGCGGGTGCCCCGGCCGGCGGCGCCCCGAGCGGCCACACGCAGTTCCCGCCGGCGGCCGGCCAGGGCGACGACGGCTACGGCGGCCCGGAGACGCAGCTGGGGATGGCCCTCCACGAGGAGTCGGCGGCGGCCCAGCAGACGTCGTACCTGCCGCCGGTGCCGGACGCGGGGCCGTACGGAGACGCCTACGGCGGTGGTGCGGGGCGGTCCGGGTACGCCTCGGGGTACGGCCAGGACGCGTACGGCGGCGGCCACGGCCCTCTGGCCGGAGGCCCGGCCGGCGGGCACGGCCCGGGATACGACGGCGGCGGTCAGGTCCCCGCGGGTGCGGGGCAGTCGGGCGGACCCGGCGGATCGTACGGCGGCGGCGCGGGTGCGGGCAGGCACGCGGCGGCGTACGGCGGCGGCCTCGACGGCGCGGGCGCGGGGCGGCACGGTGAGCACGGCCCCGGGTATGCCAACGGCGCGGACGGCGGCGCGGGCGGCGTGGCGCTGGTGCACGGCGGGCCGCCGGCGGCGGGGGCGGTCGACGAGACCGCGTACCTCCCGCCGGTGCCGGCCGACGGCGCCGGCGGATACGGCGGTCCCGGGGCAGGCGGCGGCCCCGCGCCGCACGGCGGCACCGGCGGCGGGGCAGCCGTCGAGCAGACCGCCTACCTGCCACCGATCACCGACCACGACCCGGCGGGCGGGGACGGCGCGCAGTGGCCCGACGGCTGGGAGCGCGGCGGCACCGGGGCACAGGCCCCGGGCGCAGGCCACCCCGGCAACGCGGACCCCCACCTCGGCGCCGCCAGCCATCCCGGCGCACCGACGGGCACCCACGGCGCCGCAACCGGGGCCCACGCCGCCCCGGGCGGCCACCCCGGCAGCGCAGGCGCCCACCCCGCCTCCGCCCCCGGCCACCCCGGCAACGCGGACCCGCACCCCGGCGCCGCAGGCCACCCCGGCGCCGTACCCGGGGCCCCCGGCACCGCAGCCGGCCACGCCACCCCCCACACCGACCCCGCGGACCCCCACCCCGACATCCCCGCCGCCGGCCGCACCCCCGCGCCCGGGGCCGCCGCAGCCGGCTTCGCCGGCCCCGGCGGCCCCGAGACCGGCACCCTCTACGGCGCCCCCACCCTCCGCCGGCCGAAGCCCCCCGCCGAGGTGCTGCGCGAGGAGGGCACCTCCGTCCTCATAGCGCCCGGTCCGCAGCCCGCCGCGCTCACCGCCGTGCTCGCCGCCCTCCTCGCCGTCGCCGCCGCGCTCGACGTACGCCCCGGGCTCGCCCTCGCCGTCGCCCTGCTGCAGGCCGTCACCGCCGCCGGCTGGTTCCGGCTGAACGGCATGTGGCCCGCCCGCGAGGGCATCGCGCTGGCCGCCGCCGCCGGCCTCACCACGACCGGCGCCGTCCTCGCCGTCGACGAGGACGACGCCACGGTCGCCGCGCTCGGCGCCCTCGGCGGCTGGTTCCTCCTCATCGCCCTCGTCCAGCTGCGCAGCACCACCGCCCCCAAGGAGCGCCTCACCGCCCTCAACATCACGCTCACCGCCGCCGACCTCGTCGTCCTCGCCGCCGGCTACCTCGCCGCCGAGCGGCACGCCGTGGTCGCCGGCGTCGTCGCGGTGGACGCCGGAACGCTGGGGCGCGCGGTGCCGCTGCCGCCGAACGCCTCGCCCGTCGCGGCCGT
>NZ_BAAAPF010000045.1:0-31708 GCF_039531005.1 Streptomyces synnematoformans | reverse complement strand
AGCCGGACCACTACCGGTACTGACCCTGACCCCGCCGCCCGCCGCCCCGGCGCTGCCGTCCGGGAGGTCGCGCGGCTCCGCCACGGGCCGGCCGCCGGCGAGCCGGAACGCGGCGGGCAGCACCAGCCGCTCCGGCCGCGGCAGCCGCTCCGCGAAGTCCCGGGGCAGGCCCCGGCCGTCCGCGACCGCGACCAGCTCCGGCCACCGCAGCAGCGCCACCCGCCGCGCCTCGGCCAGCGCGGCCGCCGCCGCCAGCCGCTCCCCCAGCTCCGCGACGACCCGGCTCTGCATCTCCTGCACCCACCGGATCCGCAGCCGCAGCCCCTCGCGCACGGGCAGGGCGCCCACCCCGTGCGGCACCCCGCGCCACCGGACGCGCCGGGGCAGCGCCGGCAGCGCGCCGAGCGACGACGGCAGCAGCGCCAGCAGCACCGGGTTCCGGGCTATCGACTCGGCGTCGTCGCGGGCGTGGTGCTGGTCGGCCTGCAGCTCGGCCTCGGCGAGCACGGCCAGCGCCGACGCCGCCGCGGTGGTCCCGGCGCTGCGCTCGCGCAGTGCGCCGGCCAGCGGCTCCTCGGCGTGCAGCGCGGACAGCACGGTGCGTCCCCAGCCGGCGGCGTCCAGCAGCCGGCCGCCGGCCAGCGACGCCGGCTCGGGCAGCCCGGCCAGTTGCTCGTCGACCTCGGCCATGAGGTCGCGGGCGAGCGCGGGCAGCGCGGTGCGCAGCCGCCCCACGCGCCAGGCCGCGCCGAGCAGCCGGGCGCCGCGCAGCGGGTTGACGAAGTCCCGTACCGGGTGGGCGGACCGCACCGCGCCGAGCAGCCGCAGGTCGGCCGCGGCGCGGCCGTCGACGGCGGTGACGACGGGCAGTCTGCGCAAGAGCCGCCGGGGGGCGGTGCCGGCGACGTCGAGGGCCACGGTCAGGCCGTGCGACATGGGCGCGAGCCACAGGTCCTCCGCCAGCGGCTGCAGCACCGCGGGGAAGGTCTCGGCGACCGGGCCGGGGCCCAGCAGCCGGGCGGTGCGGGGCGGGCGCGGAGGCATCGCCGTGATCGGCCGGGACTGGAAGAGCCACAGCCGGCCGCCGTCGTCGAAGCCGAACTCGACGTCCTGCGGCCCGCCGAAGACCCGCTCCGTCCGGCGGGCCAGCTCCGCCAGCCGGACCAGCCGGCCGCGGCCGAGGAGCCCCGCGCCGGGCGGCTCCGCGGGGTCGACGGCGACGCGCCGGCCGCGGCGGGTCAGCTGGTAGCGCACGCCCTGGGCGGTGCCGTCCACGAGGCTGTCCGGGCCGCCGTCGACGGCGCTGACCAGCAGCCGGTCGTGCCGTCCCGCGACGGGGTCGGCGCCGAACATGACGCCGCCGGCCGCGGCCCGCAGCATGGGCTGCACGAGCACGGCCAGATGTCCGGGCGCCCCGGACCGCCGCGGCGCCTCGCCGGGCGCGGCGGCGGGTCCGACGAGCACGCGGGCGGCGGAGTCGAGGACGCGGCGCACGGCGGCGGCGAAGTCCTCCCAGCCGCGGACGTCGGGCACGGTCTCGTACCAGCCGGCCATCGAGGAATCGGCGGCGTCCTCGTACGCGGACGAGGACCGCACGATCAGCGGCCGCCGGCCGGCCTCGCTGAGGTCCCGCCAGGCGGCGCGCAGCGCGTCGGCGTGCACGAGCGCGCCGGGGCCGAGCGCGGGGACGGTGAGCACGAAGCCCGGGAGGACGGGCAGCCCCGCGGCGGCGGCGCGGGCGAGGTTGGCGGCCTTGCCGCCGGCGCGGTCCCGCTCCCGGGCGGCGCCTGCGTGCAGGGGGAGCACCGCCGGCCACCCCGCGCCCCCGGCTCCTCCCGTACGCGCCGCCCCCGCCGCACGCTCCGTTTCTGTCGCCATCCGCGGCTCCACCTCCGCTCCCGCGTGCGCGCCCCTGGTGCGGGCGGCCACGCCCGTGACCTCGGTCCCGGGTAGCGGAGGGAGCCGACCGGAGTCGCCGCGGGGGCAGTAGCCGGGGAACCGCCGCGGCCACCCGGCGGGTTCGACCGGGTTGCTTACGAATCAGTATGCCGCGTCCAACCGGAGGTATTCCTCGGGGATGTCCCCGAAGGTCACCGACCGCCGCGGGTCGGCCGCGGCCGGCCCCGGCCCGGCCCCCGGTCAGCCGAGGAACGACAGCCGCACGCTGCGCCGCGGGTTGTCGCGATTGGTGTCGACCAGCACCACCGACTGCCAGGTGCCCAGCTCCAGCCGGCCGCCGATCACCGGCAGCGTGGCGTGCGGCGGCACCAGCGCGGGCAGCACGTGGTCGCGGCCGTGGCCGGGGCTGCCGTGCCGGTGCTGCCAGCGGTCGTCGGCGGGCAGCAGGTCGTGCAGCGCGGCGAGGAGGTCGTCGTCGCTGCCGGCGCCCGTCTCGATGACCGCGACTCCCGCGGTGGCGTGCGGCACGAAGACGTTGAGCAGCCCGTCGCGGCCGTCGGCGGCCTCGCGCAGGAACGCGTCGCAGTCGGCGGTGAGGTCGTGCACGGTCTCTCCGGCGCCGGTGGTGATCCGGAGCGAGTGGGTGGTGAAGACGTCGGTCATAGGGCCAGGATCGCGCATGGGGAAGATCCGCGCCGCCACGGGCGTTGGCGCACACATGAGCGGCAGCGTGCGGACCCAGGTGGCGGTGATCGGCTCCGGCCAGGCGGGGCTCTCGGCGGCGTACTTCCTGCGCCGCGCCGGCCTGGACTTCGTCGTCCTGGACCACTCCCCCGGCCCGGGCGGCGCCTGGCAGTTCCGGTGGCCCACGCTGACGTACGGCAGAGCGCACCGCGTGCACGACCTGCCGGGCATGCCGCTGGCCGCCGCGGCGGCGGACGGCGACCGGCCGGCCGCGGAGGTCGTCGCGGAGTACTTCGCCGCGTACGAGCGCGCGTTCGAGCTGCCGGTGCTGCGGCCGGTGAACGTGGCCGAGGTGCGCGAGGGCGGCGGGGAGGAGGCCGGGCGGCTGCTCGTCGTCTCGGACGCGGGCACGTGGTCGGCGCGGGCGCTGGTCAACGCCACGGGCACCTGGGACCGGCCGTTCTGGCCGCGCTACCCGGGCCAGGAGACGTTCCGCGGCCGGCAGCTGCACACCGCGCAGTACCGCGGCCCGGACGAGTTCGCCGGCCGGCGGGTGGTGGTCGTCGGCGGCGGCGCCTCCGGCACGCAGCACCTGCTGGAGCTGGCGGGCGCGGCGGCGGAGACCGTCTGGGTGACGCGCCGCCCGCCGGTGTGGCGGGAGGGGCCGTTCGACGAGGACTGGGGCCGCGCCGTGGTGGCCAGGGTCGAGGAGCGGGTACGGGCCGGGCTGCCGCCGTCGAGCGTGGTCGGCGAGACGGGGCTGCCGCTGACGGACGAGATGCGGGCGGCGCGGGACGCGGGCGTGCTGGCGCGGCGGCCGATGTTCGAGCAGATCACGCCGGAGGGCGTGGCCTGGGCGGACGGGACGGTCTTCCGGGCGGACGCGATCCTGTGGGCGACGGGCTTCCGCGCGGCCGTCGACCACCTGGCGCCCCTGAAGCTGCGCGAGCCGGGCGGCGGCATCCGGATGGACGGCACCCGCGCGGCCCGCGACCCGCGGATCCACCTCGTCGGCTACGGCCCGTCGGCGAGCACCATCGGCGCCAACCGCGCCGGCCGCACGGCGGTTCGGGAGCTGCGCGGCCTGCTCGCCGGGGCCCCGGACGCGGCCGTCCCCGGCCCGGGCGCCGGCCGCGGGGCGGTCCCTCGTGACGCCGTCAGCGCTGCTGTCTGAGGCTGGAGCTGCGTACCACCAGCTCCGGCTGGAGCACGATCCGCTGGTGTTCGTGCCGTTCCACGCCCTCCCCGGTCTCCTCGATGAGCAGCTCCGCCGCCTCCCGGCCCATCCGGTGCGCCGGCTGCCGCACCGACGTCAGCGGCACCGCCGCCGCGGCGGCGAACTCGATGTCGTCGTAGCCGACGAGCGCGATGTCGCCCGGCACCGAGACACCCGCCGTGAAGAGCGTCTGGAGCACGCCGAGCGCCAGGAGGTCGTTGGCGCAGAACACGGCCGTCGGCCGCGGCGACATGCCCAGCAGCCGGGCGCCGGCGTCGCGGCCCGCGGCGACGTCCATCTGCCCGGTCTCGACGTGCACCAGCGCCTCGGGGCCGAGGCCCCCCTCGGCGAGGGCGGCGAGCGCGCCGGTGCGGCGGTCCTGGCACTGCGGGAGCTGCATGGGGCCGCTGACGTAGGCCAGGGAGCCGTGTCCGGCGTCGATCAGGTGGCGGGCGGCGAGGGCGCCGCCCTGGACGTCGTCCAGGGAGACCGAGCAGGCGTCGGCGCTGGCGACGGTGCGGTCCACGAAGACGTACGGGATGCCGTGCCGGCCGAAGGACTCCAGGGTGCGCCCGCTGGTGTCGGCGGGGGTGACGAGGACGCCGCGCACCCGCTGCTCCGCGAAGAGGCCCAGGTACTCGGCCTCCTCGACGGGGCTCTGGGCGCTGTTGCAGAGCATCACGCCGAGTCCCGCGTCCCGCGCCGCGCGCTCCGCGCCGGTGGCGACGTCGACGAAGAACGGGTTCGTCATGTCCAGCACAAGCAGCGCGATGATGCGGCTGCGGCCGGCGCGCAACTGCCGCGCCGACTCGCTGCGTACGTAGCCGAGGCGGTCGATCGCCGCCTGCACCCGCTCGCGGGTGGCGACGGCCACGCTGTCGGGCCGGTTGATGACGTTCGACACGGTGCCGACGGAGACGCCCGCGTGCCGCGCCACGTCCTTGATGCCCACCATGCGCCCCACGCGCGTTCCCTTCAGCCGTCCAGCCGGTCGTACGCGGCACGCCCCGGCCGCGGCCCGCCGCTCATGCTACGCATGACCCCCGCCGGCCCCCGCCACCTCCACCAGGTCCAGCCCGGCCAGGTCGGCCAGGGCCCGCAGCTCGGGCAGGAGGTGCCCGGTGGCCAGCGCCCAGTGGTGGCCGACGCCGCTGGCACTCCACTCGTCGCACCACTCGCCGGGATCGCGGCCGAAGTCGACGCGGGAGGTGGTGTTGCCGATGCTCAGCAGCGGTCCCGCGGTGACGGTGCCCGCCGAGGCCACGAGCCGGTAGCGGCCGTCGCGGGTCTGGCCGAGACCGACGGCGGTGACGGGCCCGTGGCGTACGTCGAACTCCACGGACACGCCCCAGCCGCGCTTGCCGTGGTACACGCCGAGGCCACGCAGCAGCGGGCGGCCCTCGCTGACCGCCGGATGGCCGGGCCCGTCGTGGCCCATCTCCACCACGCCGTCGCGGAAGTTGAGTGCCTGCATCTCGGTGAAGGAGCCGCCGGCGCCGAGACGGTCGGTGAGGAGCATGGCGAGCGAGGTGCGCAGCTCGTACTCGCCGGCGGCGGGGATGCCGCGGGCGGTGAGCAGAGAGGCGCCGAGGATCATGCCCGCGCCCAGCCGCTCGTGCGTCTCGCCGTCGAGCCCGCGATGGTAGTACGCGAGGGAGTCGAGGTCGAAGTCGGCGGCGAGCCGGTCCAGGCCCACCGAGACCCGCGCCGCCCACGCGAGGTCGTCGGGGTCCACGGTCGGGTCGAGGTCGAAGACCCCGCGGGTCTCGTCGAGCTTGGCCGCGACCTCGTCGTCGCCGGCCTTCTCGGCCCGTACCCGCAGGTCGTCGAACTCCAGCACCTCGACGTGGCCGCCGAGGTTCGCGGGGACCAGGGTGAGGTCGGTGGAGACGTCGTACATGCCCGGGTAGAGGTGGCCCATCAGCCCGTGCCGGCCGTTCCGCAGCACCGCGCGCATCCCCGCCGCCCGGATCCAGCGGCCGATGCGGGCCCACGCCCGCTCGTCCCGGAGGTGGCCGGAGACGGAGCGGAAGGGGACGCCGCAGCGCTCGAAGGCGTTCGCCATCTCGGGCAGCGGGCAGGCGCCGCAGTAGGCGAGCCACTGGCCGGTGTCGAAGCTCGCGTGGTCCATCGCCTCGGTGGGCTGCAGGTTGATCAGCAGGACGGGCGCGCCGCTGCGCTGGGCGACGGGGACGAGCATCGTGGCGGTCATGTACGTGGTGAGGAAGCCGACGATCAGATCGCAGTCGGCGGCGCGCAGCTTCTCGGCCGCGGCGGCGCCCTCGGGGGCGTCGGAGACGAAGCCGACGTCGACGACCTCGGCGTCGAAGCCCCCCAGCCGCTCGGCGACGCGGGCGGCGGAGCGCTTCAGCTGCGGCAGCAGGTCGGGGAACTGCGGCCAGTAGGCGCCGAGGCCGCCGGCGACCAGGCCGACCCTGGGTTTGCGGGCGGTGGCGGGGATGCGCGGGAGGTGTGCGGTCGTCATGGACGGCTCCTTGCCGGTTGCGCCTGCGCCTAGCGGGGCAGGGCGAAGTCCACGGTGCGCAGCGGCGAGGGCGTGGTGCCGGTGGACTTCTGCTGGTACATGAAGGACAGGACGCCGTCCTGGGCGAGCCGGGTCTCGTCGAGGACCACCTCGCCGAAGGCGTCGAGGCCGGCGCCGTCGAAGAGCACCTGCCAGTCGGTCCAGTTGGAGGCGGCGGAGGCGGCGACGACGCGGCCGTAGGGCAGCACGGCGTAGGCGTTGTCGTAGCGGTCGAAGGCGAGCTTGGAGCGCTGGCTGGACGCCAGCGGCACGTCGATCTCGGTCTTGTGCCAGCGGCCGGCGTCGTCGCGGTGGACGTGGAAGGCGCGGGCGTGGGCCTTGCGGCCGGCGACGTAGTCGGTGACGCACTGGCCGAAGCGGCCGGGGACGTAGCTGATGAGCGCGTGCGGGCGGCCGGCGGAGTCGGTGGCCTGGTGCTCCTGGTTCATCAGCGCGTGGTCCGCGTTCAGCGGGTCGGCGACGGTGCCCGGGTCGTCGAACTCGACGAGGTCGGGGCCGCCGGTCCGGCCGACGGTCCGGCCGGCGGCGTTGGTCCAGGTGCGGCCGTCGTCGGTGGAGCGGACGTAGCCCGTGTCGTGGTTGCTCAGCCCGCCGCGGGCGCACATGACCCCCGTGTTCTGCTCGCGCCAGGTGTAGAAGGCGTGCAGGGTGCCGTCGGGGCCGTAGTCGATGCCGTGCAGGTACATGTTGCGCGAGGTGCTGCTGCCGTGGGCGGTGGAGTACCTGCCGGTGGAGCCGGACCACTCGCCAAGTGCCCGCCAGCGCGTGCCGTCGTACGCGGCGAGGCCGTTGCGGCCGTCGCCGGAGACGCCGGCGCGGTAGCTGAGCAGCAGCCCGCCCTCGGGGGTGGCGACGAACTGGGGGTAGGTGAAGCGGCTGGTGAGGGGCAGGCCGTCGAGCGAGGTCTGCACGGGGCCGAAGACGGCGGCCGTCCAGTCGTGTTCCTCGGGGCTGCTCATCAGGCCCGGCACGGACTTGAGGTAGTAGAAGCCGTCGGAGTGCGAGTCCATGTTGACGTGCAGCCGGCCGTCCGCCGCCGAGACGCCGAGCGAGATGACGTTGTGGGAGTCGTCGTACTTCAGCTTGTGGTCCAGCGCGACGGTCTGCCATTCCTGCTCGCCGAGGGCACGGCGGGCGACGATGGCGCTGCGGTCGGCGGTGTACCACGCGGCGTACTGGTGGCCCGCGTGGGTGAGGATGCCGTTCTTCTGGAAGGAGTTGTTGTTGACCAGGCCGTCGTACGAGACGAAGTAGATCGCCCGCGGGTCCAGCTCGGTGTCGGCGATCCGGGTCAGCGAGGGGCCCGGCGCCGCGGCGGCGGGGCCCGGCACGGCTGCCGGATCCGCCAACGCGGCGGGGAGCGCGGTCGCGGTCAGCAGCAGGGCGGCCGCCGCGGCGATGAGCGCGGGCTTTGCGGAGGGTCGCACGGAACGTCGCATGTGGGAGTCCTCAGTCGAGGTGGAAGATCTCGGTCAGGGGGCTCATAGCCTCGTCCGGTGCGGCGCCGTCGAGCGCCTCGAAGAACGGGGCCATCTCGGCCTGCCAGCGCGCGTTGACGTCGCTGGCGGCCATCGCGGCCTGCGCGGCGGCGAAGTCGTCGGTCTCCAGGTAGCCGACGAGGAGTCCGTCGTCGCGCAGGAAGAGCGAGTAGTTGCGCCAGCCGGCGGCGGAGAGCGCCGCGAGCATGTCCGGCCACACGGCCGCGTGCCGCTCGCGGTACTCGGCCAGCCGGCCGGCGCGTACCTTCAGCAGGAAGCAGACCCGGGGCATCGCGCCGTGCCTCAGAAGTCGTACTCGTCGATGTTCGTCTCGTCGAACACGGTCGGCGGGCCGAGGATGATCTCGCCGTCCTTGCCGACGGTGTACTCGCCGAGCCGGCCGGCCTCGAACGTCTCGCCCTCCTTGCCGGTGATCTGGCCGGAGGCCAGCGCGGCGGCGGCGTACGCGCCGAGGTAGCCGAGGTCCTTGGGGTCCCACAGGGAGAACTCCTCGACCGTGCCGTCCTTGACGAACTTGCGCATCTGGTTCGGCGTCCCGAGGCCGTTGAGCACGACCTCGCCCTTGTAGTCGGAGGAGCTGATGTAGCGGGCGGCGGCGGCGATGCCGACGGTGGTGGGCGAGATGATGCCCTTGAGGTCGGGGTACGCCTTGAGCAGGCCCTGGGTCTCCTGGAAGGACTTCTGGTCGTCGTCGTCGCCGTAGGCGACCTTCACCAGCTCCATGTCCCGGTACTCGGGCTTCTTCAGCTCGTCCTTCATGTACTCGATCCAGGTGTTCTGGTTGGTGGCGTTCTGCGTGGCCGACAGGATCGCGATCTGGCCCTTGTGGTCGAGCTGCTCGGCGATGCGCCGCACCTGGCTGCGGCCGATCTCCTCGGAGCTGGCCTGGTTGATGAAGAGCTGGCGGCAGTCCTTGGCGGTGTCGGAGTCGTAGGCGACGACCTTGATGTCCTGCTGCATGGCCGTCTTCAGCGGGCCGCAGACCGCGTTGGGGTCGTTGGCGGCGATGAGGATGGCGTCCTGGCGCTGCTGGATGAGCGTGTTGATGTACGAGACCTGGGAGGACGCCTTGGCGTCGGAGGGGCCGACCTCCTTGGCCTCGGCGTCGAACTCCTCGCTCGCCTCGATGCCGGCCTCGTCGACGATCTGCTCGTAGGGGTTGTTGATCTGCTTGGGCAGGAACGCGATCTTCAGCCCCTTCTGCAGCGGCGCGTCCGGGTTCGCGGTGGCGTCCGACACCCGCTTCCCGGCGTCGTTCTCCGCGTCGTCCTTGGTGGTGCCCGAGCAGGCGCCGGCCGCCAGGGTGAGGGCGCACAGCGCGGCTGTCGCGGCGAGGGTGCGGCTCTTGTTACGCATGCGGGTGAACCTTTCGCGTTCGGTTCCGCGAATCCGCGGAGCGGAGGCTGATGGGGGTCGGCGGGGTCAGGGGGTCGCCGCGAGGCGGCGGTTGCGGCGTTCCGCGACGGCGGAGACGGCGCGCGGGGTGAGGACGGAGGCGATGAGCAGCAGCCCGGTGACGATCACGCGGATCTCGTTGGCCACGTCGTTGAGGGTGAGCAGGTTGTTGAGCAGGCCGATGAGGAGCACGCCGGCGACGGCGCCGCCGAGGGTGCCCTTGCCGCCGTTGAAGTCGACGCCGCCGAGGAGGACGGAGGCGATGACGACCAGTTCGAGGCCGAGGCCGTTGTCCGCGCGGGCGCTGCCGTAGCGCAGGGTGTAGACGATGCCGGCGAAGGAGGCCATGAGGCCGGAGACGACGAACAGCGCGAGCTTGACGCGCCGGACGCGGATGCCGGCGAACCGGGCGGCCTCCTCCTGGGCGCCGATGGCGTACAGCGAGCGGCCGAAGCCGGTCATGTGCAGCAGCACCGCGGCGAGCACGGCGAGCACCGCGAAGAGCGCGATGGGGTACGGCACGAAGGTGCCCGGCACGGTCTCGGTGGCGGCGGCCCACCTGGCGTAGTCGTCGGGGAAGCCGGCGACGGCCTTGTCGCCGAGGACCACCGAGGCGAGGCCGCGGTAGAGGGTGAGGGTGCCGATGGTGACGGCCAGCGGCGGCAGCCCGACGCGGGTGACGAGCCAGCCGTTGAGGAGCCCGCCGGCCGCGCCCGCGAGCAGGCACAGCGGCACGATCAGCTCGAAGGCGTACCCGGCGTCCCACAGCGAGCCCGCCAGCGCGCTGGACAGCCCGAGCATGGAGGCGACGGACAGGTCGACCTGGCCGGCGACGACGAGCAGCGTCATCGGCAGCGCGATGAGGGCGATCTCGGCGGTGTCGTTGAGCGCGGCGGACAGGTTGCCGGTGGAGGCGAAGCCGTCGGTGGACGAGGTGCCGGCCAGGAACACCGCGATCAGCAGGATGCCGACGGCGGTGTCCCACCGCAGGTAGGTGCCGAGCGACTTCACTGCCGCCTCCTCTTCCGCAGCGCGCTGGTACTGCGCCGCTGCACGATGCGGTCAGTGGTGATGGCGGCGAGCAGCAGCACGCCGGTGATGGCCTGCTGCCAGAAGGAGCTGACCTTGAGCACGACCAGCGCGCTGCCGATGGTGGTGAGCAGCGCGGCGCCGAGCGCGGCGCCCCACACCGAGCCGACGCCGCCGGTGATGGCGACGCCGCCGACGACGACGGCGCTGACGACGGTCAGCTCCCAGCCGTTCGCGGCGTCGGCGACGACGGTGCCGAAGCGGGCGAGCCACAGCGCGCCGGCGAAGCCGGCGACCGCGCCGGAGAAGGCGTACGCGCCGAGCACGCGGCGGCGGATGGGGATGCCGGCGAGCCGGGCGGCCTCGGGGTTGGAGCCGATGGCGTACAGCTCCCGGCCGCCGGTGTAGCAGCGCAGGTAGTACGCGGTGCCGGCGAGGACGCCGGCCGTGATCAGCGGCAGGTACGGGATGCCGAGGACGCTGCCGGTGCCGAGGGAGAGGAGGTCGTCGGGGAGGTTGGCGGCGTTGATCTGCTCGCCGCCCGCCCACCAGTAGTCCAGGCCCTGGATGACGTAGAGCATGCCGAGGGTGACGACCAGCGCCGGCACCCTGCCGAAGCTCACCAGCAGCCCGCTGACCAGCCCGCAGGCGGTGCCGAGCGCGATGCCGAGCAGGACGACGGTGACCGCGCTGTGGTCGGTGCCGGAGACGAAGTCGCCGCAGGCGAAGGCGGTCAGGCCGACGACGGAGCCGACGGACAGGTCGATGTTGCGGGTGATGACGACGACGGACTGGCCGACGGCGAGCAGCACCAGGATGGAGGAGTTGAGCAGCAGGTCCTCGACGCCCTGCTCGTCCAGGAAGCTCGGGTTGGCGATCCAGGTGCAGAGGATCAGCAGGACGAGCGCGCCGCCGATGGACAGTTCGCGGGCGCGGAAGACGGCGTCGGCCAGCGAGCGCGCGGGCCGCTCCGGGCCCTTCGCGGGGGCGGGCCCGGTCTTCTGCACGGTGGTGCTCATGCCGCCGCCTCCCCGGTGCCGCGGCCGGTCGCGGCCGTCATCACCGACTCCTCGGTGGCCTCGGCGCGCGGGATCTCGGCGACGAGGCGGCCCTCGTGCATGACGAGCACGCGGTCGGCCATGCCGAGGACCTCGGGCAGGTCGGAGGAGACCATGAGGACGGCCAGCCCGCCCGCGGCCAGTTCGGAGAGCAGCCGGTGCACCTCGGCCTTGGTGCCGACGTCGATGCCGCGGGTCGGCTCGTCGACGATGAGCACCGTCGGCTCGGTGGCCAGCCACTTGGCGAGCACCACCTTCTGCTGGTTGCCGCCGGAGAGCACGCCGACGTCGTCGGTGAGCCGCCCGTACTTCAGCCGCAGCCGTGCGGCCCAGTCGGCTGCCCGGCCGCGCTCCAGCGTGCGCTGGACGAGGCCGGCGGAGCCGAGGCGGCCCAGGCCGGTGAGGCCGATGTTGCGCTCGATGGACATCTCCATGACCAGGCCGCGCTGGCGCCGGTCCTCGGGGACGAGGGCGACGCCCGCGTCCATGGCGGCGGTGGGTGAGCCGCGGCGCAGCGGGCGGCCGGCCACGTGCACCTCGCCGGCGTCGGGGGTGTCCACGCCGAACGCGGCCTGGACGACCTCGCTCCGGCCGGCGCCGACGAGGCCGGCGAGCGCGACGATCTCGCCGCGGCGGACGTCGAAGGAGACGTCGTGGAAGACGCCTTCGCGGGTGAGGCGCCGCACGGACAGCGCGGTCCCGCCCAGCTCGGCCTCCTGCTTGGGGTACAGCTCGTCCAGGTCGCGGCCGACCATGCGGCGGACGAGGTCGTCCTCGGTGAGCGCCTCGACCTCGTCGGTGGCGACCCGGCGGCCGTCGCGCAGCGTGGTGACCCGCCGGCAGAGCCGGAAGACCTCCGCCAGCCGGTGCGAGATGAAGAGCACGGCGGCGCCCTCGGCGCGCAGCGCCTCGACGACGGCGAAGAGCCGGGCGGTCTCGCTGCCGGTGAGCGCGGCGGTGGGCTCGTCCATGATCAGGACGCGGGCGTCGAACGACAGCGCCTTGGCGATCTCCACGATCTGCTGGTCGGCGATGGACAGCCCGCGCGCCGGGCGGCCGGGGTCGAGGTCGACGCCGAGGCGGCGCATGAGCGCGGCGGTGGCGTCGCGGACCGCGGAGCGGTCGATGCGGCGCAGCGTACGGCGGGGCTGGCGGCCCATGAAGATGTTCTCGGCGATGGACAGGTCGGGGAAGAGCGTGGGTTCCTGGTAGATCACGGCGATGCCCGCGTCGCGGGCGTCGGCCGGGCCGTGGAAGGCCACCGGGGCGTCGTCGAGGAGCAGTTGGCCGGTGTCGGGGCGGTGTACTCCGGCGAGAATCTTGATGAGGGTGGACTTCCCCGCGCCGTTCTCGCCGGCAAGGGCGTGCGCCTCGCCGGCGTGCAGCGTGAGGGAGACGTCCTGCAGGGCGCGTACGGCCCCGAAGGACTTGCTCAGGCCGCGCGCGGCCAGGACGGGCACTTCTGTCATGGTCAGCACCGTTGCGGTCGGCAGTTGATGAAAGGTTTCAATGAGTTTTCACGGAAGCTAGACCCCTCCCAACAGGCACGTCAATGGGTCAGACGTGGAAACTTTCCGGCCAACGCCTCCTTCTCCGCAACCCTCTTGACAGCCCGTCCATACCTCCCTAGCTTCATGATCTGAAACGATTCATGACTGACTGACCCCCACCCACACGACCAGCGACACCCGCGCGGAAAGGCTTCGCGATGACCGTGAAAGCGGCACTCAGGTCCCAGGCAGTCGAGACACCGTCCTGGGCGTACGGAAACTCAGGCACACGCTTCAAGGTCTTCGCGCAGCCGGGCGTGCCGCGCACTCCCCAGGAGAAACTGGACGACGCCGCCCGGGTGCACGAGCACACCGGCGTGGCGCCGTCCGTCGCGCTGCACATCCCCTGGGACCGGGTGACGGGCGCCGACGGCTACGCGGCGCTCGCGGCGTACGCGAAGGAGCGGGGGCTCCGGCTCGGCGCGATCAACGCCAACGTCTTCCAGGACGACGACTACAAGCTGGGCTCGGTCACCCACCCGGACCCCGCGGTGCGGCGCAAGGCGCTGGCGCACCTGATGGAGTGCGTCGACATCATGGACGCCACCGGCTCGCGGGACCTGAAGCTGTGGTTCTCCGACGGCACCAACTACCCCGGCCAGGACGACGTGCGCGAGCGCCAGGACCGGCTGGCCGAGGCGCTGGCCGCGGTGTACGAGCGGCTCGGCGAGGGGCAGCGGATGCTGCTGGAGTACAAGCTGTTCGAGCCGGCGTTCTACCACATGGACGTGCCGGACTGGGGCACGGCGTACGCGCACTGCCTGCGCCTGGGCGACCGGGCGCAGGTGGTGGTGGACACCGGGCACCACGCGCCGGGCACCAACATCGAGTTCATCGTGGCGATGCTGCTGCGGGAGGGGAAGCTCGGCGGCTTCGACTTCAACTCCCGCTTCTACGCCGACGACGACCTGATGGTCGGCGCGGCCGACCCCTTCCAGCTGTTCCGCCTCATGTACGAGGTCGTACGGGGCGGGGGGTTCGGGCCGGACGTGGCCTTCATGCTCGACCAGTGCCACAACATCGAGCCGAAGATCCCCGCGATCATCCGCTCGGTGATGAACGTCCAGGAGGCCACGGCCAAGGCGCTGCTGGTCGACCGCGAGGCGCTGGCCGCCGCCCAGCGCGACGGCGACGTGCTCGGCGCCAACGCCGTGCTGATGGACGCCTACAACACCGACGTGCGCCCGCTGCTGGCCGAGGTGCGCGAGGAGATGGGGCTCGACCCGGACCCGGTGGCCGCGTACCGCCGCTCGGGGTGGGCCGAGCGGATCGTCGCGGAGCGGGTCGGCGGCACGCAGGCGGGGTGGGGCGCGTGAGCGGGGTGCGGGAGCCGGCGGGCGCGTACGACCCGGTGGACGCCCTGCTCCAGCGGGCGCACCGGCTGGGGGCCGACCCGCGCAACACCAACTACGCGGGCGGCAACGCCTCCGCGAAGGGCACCGCGACCGACCCGGTGACCGGGGGCGACGTGGAGCTGATGTGGGTCAAGGGCTCCGGCGGCGACCTCGGCACGCTGACGGCCGCGGGCCTCGCGGTGCTGCGTCTCGACCGGCTGCGGGCGCTGGCGGGCACGTACCCGGGGGTGGACCGCGAGGACGAGATGGTCGCGGCGTTCGACCACTGCCTGCACGGGAAAGGATGGCTCCCGGGGGGAGAAGGAACAGCGCCGTCGATCGACACCGCCATGCACGGCCTGGTCGGCGCCCCGCACGTCGACCACCTCCACCCCGACTCCGGCATCGCGCTGGCCTGCGCCGCGGACGGCGAGGAGCTGACCCGGCGGTGCTTCGGCGAGCGGGTGGTGTGGGTGCCGTGGCGGCGGCCCGGCTTCCAGCTCGGCCTGGACATCGCGGCCGTGTACGAGGCGCACCCCGGGGCGATCGGCGTGGTCCTCGGCGGCCACGGCATCACGGCGTGGGGCAAGGACTCCGCGGAGTGCGAGCGCAACTCGCTGGAGATCATCCGCACCGCCGAGCGGTTCCTCGCCGAGCAGGGGCGCCCCGACCCGTTCGGCCCGCTCGTCGAGGGCTACGGGCCGCTGCCCGCCCCGGAACGCCGGGAGCGGGCCGCGGCGCTGGCGCCGGTGATCCGAGGGCTGGCGTCCGCCGACCGGCCGCAGGTCGGCCACTTCACCGACGCCGACGCCGTGCTGGACTTCCTGGCCCGCGAGGCGCACCCGCGGCTGGCCGCGCTCGGCACCTCCTGCCCCGACCACTTCCTGCGCACCAAGGTCCGCCCGCTGGTCCTCGACCTGCCGCCGGACGCGCCGCTCGACGAGGCCGTCGCCCGGCTGCGGGAGCTGCACGCCGCGTACCGCGAGGACTACCGCGCCTACTACGAGCGGCACGCCGACGCCGGCTCGCCGCCCATGCGCGGCGCCGACCCGGCGATCGTCCTCGTGCCCGGCGTCGGGATGTTCAGCTTCGGCAAGGACAAGCAGACCGCGCGGGTGGCGGGCGAGTTCTACGTCAACGCGGTCAACGTGATGCGCGGCGCCGAGGCCGTGTCCTCCTACGCCCCCATCCCCGAGGCGGAGAAGTTCCGCATCGAGTACTGGGAGCTGGAGGAGGCCAAGCTGCGCCGCATGCCGCCGCCGAAGCCGCTCGCGACCCGGGTGGCGCTGGTCACCGGCGCCGGCTCGGGCATCGGCCGGGCCATCGCCCGCCGGCTGGTCGCGGAGGGCGCGTGCGTCGTCGTCGCCGACCGGGACGCCGATGCCGCCGAGGCGGTCGCCGCGGGGCTGGGCGGGCCGGACCGGGCCCTCGCGGCGGTGGTGGACGTCACCGACGAGGAGCAGATCGCGGCGGCGTTCCGGGCCGCGGTGCGCGCGTTCGGCGGCGTCGACCTCGTCGTCAACAACGCCGGGATCTCGGTCTCCAAGCCGCTGGCGGAGACCACGGCCGCGGACTGGGACACCCAGCACGCCATCATGGCGCGCGGCTCGTTCCTCGTCTCCCGGGAGGCCGCGCGGGTGCTCGCCGCGCAGGGCATGGGCGGCGACATCGTCTACATCGCCTCCAAGAACGGCGTGTTCGCCGGGCCGAACAACATCGCCTACGGGGCCGCCAAGGCCGACCAGGCGCACCAGGTGCGGCTGCTCGCCGCCGAGCTGGGCGGGCTGGGCGTGCGCGTCAACGGCGTCAACCCCGACGGCGTCGTGCGCGGCTCCGGCATCTTCGCCGGCGGCTGGGGCGCCCAGCGGGCGGCGGTGTACGGGGTGCCGGAGGAGAAGCTCGGCGAGTTCTACGCGCAGCGGACGCTGCTGAAGCGGGAGGTGCTGCCGGAGCACGTGGCGAACGCGGTGTTCGCGCTGACGGCCGGCGAGCTGAGCCACACGACCGGGCTGCACATCCCCGTGGACGCGGGCGTGGCCGCGGCGTTCCTGCGGTGAGCGGAGCGTACGGGCCGGGGGCGGGCGGCGGCGCGGCCGGGGACGCGCTGCCGTTCGCGGCCGTCGACCTCGGCGCAGCCAGCGGGCGCGTGATGCTCGGCCGGGCCGGCGGCGGCGAGCTGCACCTGGAGGAGGTGCACCGCTTCCCCAACCGCCCCGTGCGGCTGGCCGGCACCCTCCACTGGGACGTCCTCGCCCTCTACGCCGGCGTGCTCGACGGACTGCGCGCGGCGGGACAGCGCGCGGGGGGACGGCTCGCCGGCGTCGGCGTCGACTCCTGGGCCGTCGACTACGGGCTGCTCGACGCCTCCGGCGCGCTCATCGGCAACCCGGTGCACTACCGCGACACGCGCACCGAGGGCATGGCGGCGAAGCTGGCGGCCGTGCTGCCCGCGGCGGAGCTGTACCGGGCGACGGGCCTGCAGCACCTGCCGTTCAACACCGTCTACCAGCTCCTCGCCGCCCGCGGCACGCCCGCGCTGGCCGCGGCCCGCCGGCTGCTGCTCATCCCCGACCTCGTCGCGTACTGGCTGACCGGCCGGGCCGGCACCGAGCTGACCAACGCCTCCACCACCGCGCTGCTCGACCCGCGCACGGGCACCTTCTCCCGGCGCGTCGCCGAGGCCGCGGGCGTCGACCTCGGGCTCTTCCCGCCGCTGCGCCGCCCCGGCGACCCGGCGGGCGAGCTGCTGCCCGCGGTGCGGGAGGAGACCGGCCTGACCGGCCCGGTGCCCGTGAGGGCGGTCGGCTCGCACGACACCGCCTCTGCCGTCGTCGGCGTCCCGGCGCGGGACGCGGACTTCGCGTACATCGCCACCGGCACCTGGTCGCTGGCCGGCGTCGAGCTGGACGCGCCGGTGCTCACCGAGGCCGGCCGCGCCGCCAACTTCACCAACGAGCTGGGCGTGGACGGCACCGTGCGCTACCTCCGCAACATCATGGGCCTGTGGCTGCTGCAGGAGTGCCAGCGCACCTGGGCTGCCGAGGGGCGCGCGTACGAGCTGGACGCGCTGCTGGCCGAGGCCGCCGCGGCGCCGCGGCTGCGCTCGTACGTGGACGCCGGGGACCCGGAGTTCCTCGCGCCGGGCCGGATGCCGGAGCGGATCGCGCCGGCGGGCCGGCCGGCGGGGCGGCCGGCGGGGCGCACGGCGGCGGAGACCGTGCGCTGCGTGCTCGACTCGCTCGCCCTGGCGCACCGCCGCGCCGTGGCCGACGCGCGGCGGCTGTCGGGGCGTACGGTGCGCGTGGTGCACGTCGTCGGCGGCGGCGCCCGCAACGAGCTGCTGTGCCGGCTGACGGCGGACGCCTGCGGGCTGCCGGTGGTGGCGGGACCGGTCGAGGCGGCGGCGCTCGGCAACGTCCTGGTACAGGCGCGGGCGGCCGGCGCGATCGACGGCACGCTGTCAGACATCCGATCTCTGCTTCACAGAACGCAGTCGCTGAGGGAGTATGAACCCGGCGGCGACGAATCGGCGTGGGAGGAAGCGGAATGCGCGTTGCGCTCTTCGTGACGTGTGTCAACGACACGCTCTACCCGGACACCGGACGGGCGACGGTGGCGCTGCTGGAGCGGCTGGGGGTCTCGGTGGACTTCCCCGCGGCCCAGTCGTGCTGCGGACAGGCTCAGTTCAACACCGGCTACCGGCGCGAGACCGTGCCGCTGGCGCGCCGCTTCGCGGGCGTCTTCGAGGACTACGAGTACGTCGTGGTGCCGTCCGGCTCGTGCGCGGCGATGGTCCGCGACAACTACCCGCGCCTCGGCGAGCCCGCGGCGGCGGCCGTCGCGCCGCGCACGTACGAGCTGACCGAGTTCCTCACCGACGTGCTCGACGTGACCGACGTCGGGGCGTACTACCCGCACACGGTCACCTATCATCCGACCTGTCACGGACTGCGGGTGCTGGAGCTGGGCGACCGGCCGCGGCGGCTGCTGGAGCGGGTGGAGGGGCTGACGCTGCGTGAGCTGGACGGGGCGGAGGAGTGCTGCGGGTTCGGCGGCACGTTCGCGCTGAAGAACCCGGCGGTCTCGGCGGCGATGGGCGCCGACAAGGCGCGGCACGTGGAGGAGTCGGGCGCGCAGGCGGTGTGTGCGGCGGACAACTCGTGCCTGATGCACATCGGCGGCACGCTGGCGCGCCGCGGTTCCCCGGTCCGGCCGGTGCACATCGCCGAGATCCTGGCGAGCACGGAAGGAGCGGTCTGGTGACCGACGCCCCGGGGCCCGGTGCGGCCCGTACGTTCCTCGGCTTGCCGCGCCGGCGTCCCGCGGCCTTCCCGCGGTCCGCCGCCGCGGCCACCGCGGACGCCACGCTGCGCGGCAACCTCACGCACGCGACGCACACCATCCGCGCCAAGCGCGCGGCGGCCGTCGCCGAGCTGCCGGACTGGGACCGGCTGCGTGCCGCAGGCGCCGCGGTCAAGGACGACACGCTGCGCCACCTGGACCGCTATCTGGAGCAGCTGGAGGCGGCGGTGACCGCCGCCGGCGGGCACGTGCACTGGGCCGTGGACGCCGCGGAGGCGAACGCGATCGTCACCCGGCTGGTCCGGGACACCGGCGCGGACGAGGTCGTCAAGGTCAAGTCGATGGCCACGCAGGAGATCGGGCTGAACGAGGCGCTGGCGGCGGCCGGCATCAGCGCGTACGAGACGGACCTCGCGGAGCTGATCGTGCAGCTCGGCGACGACCTGCCGTCGCACATCCTGGTGCCCGCCATCCACCGGAACCGCGGCGAGATCCGCGACATCTTCCGCGACCGCATGGGCGACCGGGGCCGGCCCGCGCCCGCCGGGCTCGGCGACCGGCCCGCCGAGCTGGCCGAGGCGGCGCGGCTGCACCTGCGGGAGAAGTTCCTCGGCGCCCGGGTCGGGATCTCCGGGGCGAACTTCATGGTCGCCGAGACCGGCACGATGGTGGTGCTGGAGTCCGAGGGCAACGGCCGGATGTGCCTGACGCTGCCGGAGACGCTGATCTCCGTGGTGGGCATCGAGAAGGTGGTGCCGACCTGGCGGGACCTGGAGGTCTTCCTGCAGCTGCTGCCGCGCTCCTCGACCGCCGAGCGGATGAACCCGTACACGAGCACCTGGACGGGCCCCTCGGAGGGCGACGGGCCCCGGGACTTCCACCTCGTGCTGCTGGACAACGGACGCACCGACACGCTGTCCGACCAGGTCGGACGCCAGGCGCTCCGGTGCATCAGGTGCTCGGCGTGTCTCAACGTCTGCCCGGTGTACGAGCGCGCCGGCGGGCACGCGTACGGCTCCGCCTACCCCGGCCCGATCGGGGCGATCCTCACCCCGCAGCTGCGCGGCACCGCGAGCGCGCTGGACGCCTCGCTGCCGTACGCCTCGACGCTGTGCGGCGCGTGCTACGAGGTGTGCCCGGTCGCGATCGACATCCCCGAGGTACTGGTGCACCTGCGCACCCGGGTCGCCGAGGGCGGCGCGTACACCGTGCGCGGCACGAAGACCGTCGTCAGGCCGGCGAAGGGACACGCCGCGGAGCGCGCGGCGATGCGGGCGGCGCGCTGGACGATGGAACACCCGCGCGCCTACGGCGCGGCGCTGCGCGCCACGACCGGCACCCGGCGCCTGCACCCGCGCCGGCTGCCGGGCCCGGGGCGGGCGTGGTCGGCGACGCGCGAACTGCCGCCGGTGCCCCGGGAGTCGTTCCGCGCGTGGTGGAAGCGCACCCGGGGCGAGGGATCGTGAGTGCGGGGAAGGCGGACGGCATGAGCAGCCGGGAGACGATCCTCACGCGGGTACGGGCCGCCACCCGCGACACCGCGGGCACCCCGGCGCCGCCGGTGCCCCGCGACTACCTGCGGGTGCACGGCGACCGCTCCCCCGCCGAGTCCGCGGACCTGCTCGCGGAGAACCTCGCCGACTACCGTGCCCGCGTGCACCGTACGGACGACGACGGGCTGCCGGAGCTGCTCATGCGGCTGTTCGCCGAACGGGGCACGAATACCCTGCTGGTGCCGGCCGGGCTGCCGCCGCGGTGGCTGGCGGCCGTCGACGCCACCCGCGTCCACGACCGGGCCGCGAGCACACCGTACGACCTGGACGCCGTCGACAGCGTGCTCACGGGCTGCGCGCTGGCCGTCGCGGAGACCGGCACGATCGTGCTGGACGCCGGGCCCGGGCAGGGCCGGCGGCGGATCACGCTGATCCCGGACCACCACGTGTGCGTGGTGCGGGTGCCGGAGCAGGTCGTGGACTCGCTGCCGCAGGCGATGGAGCGGCTGGACCCGGCCCGGCCGCTGACGTGGATCTCGGGGCCCTCGGCTACCAGCGACATCGAACTGGACCGGGTGGAGGGCGTGCACGGGCCGCGGACGCTGGAGGTCGTACTCGCCACGGGCTGACACCCCGCGGCACCCCTCGGCCGGCTCCCGCCACCAGAGCTGTACACCACTGGCAACCCGCCCGGACCCTGTTCTCCCTCCCCGCCGTCGGTTAGCTTCTCCGCCATGCCGAGACCTTCCGCACCGTCCCGCCGTACGCTCCTGACCGGCACCGCCGCGGGCGCGGCCGTCCCCCTGCTCGCCGGCGCGGCGCCGGGGACGGCGCACGCCCGCGGCGCCGGGCGCCCCGGCAGGGTGCTGGCCGGCGGCGTCGCCGCCGCCGTGCGGGGCTGGTCCATGCTGCGCGACCGCCGGCTGGGCATCGTCAGCAACCCGACCGGCGTGCTGCGCGACACCCGCCACGTCGTCGACTCCATGCACGCCTCCGGCGACCTCGACATCGCCGGCGTCTTCGGCCCCGAGCACGGCTTCCGCGGCAGCGCGCAGGCCGGCGAGGCGGAGCCGGAGACCATCGACCCGCGCACGGGCCTGACGGTCTACGATGCGTACGGCGCGGACGCCGCGAAACTGGCGGAGCTGTTCACCAAGGCCGGCGCGGACACGGTCGTCTTCGACATCCAGGACGTCGGCGCGCGCTTCTACACCTACATCTGGACGATGTACCGCGCGATGGCCGCCGCCCGCGACACCGGCGCCGCCTTCGTCGTCCTCGACCGCCCCAACCCGATCGGCCGCCGCGCCGACGGCGCCATGATGACCCCGGAGTTCACCTCCGGGGTCGGCCTCAAGCCGATCGTCCAGCAGCACGGCATGACCGTCGGCGAGCTGGCCCGCCACTTCAACGGCGAGCTGCTGCCCGACGAGGGCGCCGGCGGCCGGGTGGAGCTGGACGTCGTACGGGTACAGGGCTGGGACCCGGAGTCGTTCGCGCAGGACGGCGACCTGCCCTGGGTGCCGCCGTCGCCGAACATGCCGACGGCCGACACCGCGCTGGCGTACGCGGGCACCTGCTTCTTCGAGGGCACCAACCTCTCCGAGGGCCGCGGCACCACCCGCCCGTTCGAGTGGATCGGCGCGCCGTACCTCGACTACCGCTACAGCGACCGGCTGGGCGCCCGCGGGCTGCCGGGGGTGGAGTTCCGCGAGGCGTACTTCGTGCCCACCTTCGGCAAGCACGTGGGCGAGACGTGCGCGGGCGTACAGGTCCACGTCGTCGACCGGCGGCGCTACGAGCCGGTGACGACGGCCGTGGCGATGCTCGTCGAGGCCCGCCGCTACCCGGAGTTCGCCTGGCGGCAGGACAGCTGGGACCCGGAGCGGCCGTACTGGATCGACAAGCTGTCGGGCTCGGCGCGGCTGCGCACGATGATCGACGAGGGCCGGGACGTCGCCGAGGTCGTGGGCGCCTGGCGGAACGAGCTGGCGGACTTCACCCGCCGCCGCCGGCGGTACCTGCTCTACCGCTGACCACGCGCGGCCCGGTACCGGCGCAGGCGCCGGGGCGTGCGTAGAGGGTGACGCGGGCGCCGTGGACGCCGGTGGTGGCGCAGCGTTCGAAGTCGGTGCGGAGGGTGGCCCGTTTGACGCGCTCCGCCCGGCTGTCGTCGAGGGGCTGCCCCGGCGGGTCGTGGAGCACGATGATGCGCCGGGCGTCGAGCATGCGCGCGCGGATGGCGGCCGGCGGCAGTTCGGTGCCGTACAGGGTGTGGGAGGCACGCGGGTCCGCGCGCAGGGCCAGGTCGGTCAGGCCGCGGTAGGCGGGGGCGCCGGACAGCGTCCAGACCCGGCGGCGGGCCGGAGCGAAGAGCAGCCCGTCGCCCGGAGCCGACGACGCCCGCACGGCGGCGGCGACGGCGGCCAGGTCGTCCTGCCGGCTCTCGGGCGACCGCAGGTGCTGGCCGACCGGAACCAGCAGGGTCGCCGCCACCACCGCCGCGACGGCCGCCGCCCCCGCGCGCAGCGGGACGCCGCGGCGCCACGCGGAGTGCAGCGCGGCACCCGTCAGCAGCGCCAGCCCGGCGTCGGAGTAGACGACGTAGCGGTCCACGAACAAGGACGCGACGGGCGACAGCAGCAGGAGAACCGCCGTCGGCACGAGCGCCAGCGGCAGGGCCACCGACGCCACCGGCCCGCCGACCGTCGCCGCACAGGCCAGGGCCAGCGCCGCCACCGCGACGACGCCCAGCCAGGTGAGAGCGTCGGGCGGGCCGATCCACGCCACCTGTTCGGTCTGTCCGGCGCTGATCACCGCCGGCGGCGCGAGGCCCACGGCCACACCGCCCGCCGCCGCGCCCCAGGCGCGCAGCACGCCGCCCGGCACCCGGGCCGCGAGTGCCGCCACCCCGTGGGCGAGCACGGCCAGGAAGGCGAACTCGTGCAGCAGGCACGCCGCCAGCGACAGCGCGGCGTAGCCGGCCCACGGGCCGGTGCGCCGCTCGTGCGCGGCGCGGACGAACAGCACGGTCGCCCACACCACGGCGGCGCACACCAGCGCGTACGAGCGTCCCTCCTGCGCGTACCGCTGGACGTCGGGCAGCAGCGCGAAGACCGCGCCCGCGGCGAGTCCGGTGCCCGGGCCGGCCAGCATGCGGCCGAGCACGGCCACGCCGGCGGCGGCAGCCGCCATGGCCAGCACCGACGGCAGCCGCAGGGGGACGAGGCCGTCGCCGCACACCGCGAACACCCCCTGCATCAGCAGGTAGTACAGGCCGTGCACGACGTCGTAGTCGTCCAGGACGTGCAGCAGCGCGGCGGGGCCGCGCTGCGCCATGTCGTACGTAACGGCCTCGTCGCGCCACATCGTGCCCTGCCGGCGCAGCCCCCACAGCCCGAGGACCAGGGTCAGCGCGACGGGGATCAGGACGACGGCGGCCCTGTGCGGGCGTGCGGCCGCCGGGCCGCCCTTGCGGCCCGGTGGGACAAGCAGGGGCGCGGGCGTGCGGGGACGGTGGTCGACGGCCATGACGGCCTCCTCGCTCAGGGCATGGGAGTCGGCGGGCACCGCGCGGGGCCGTCGGCCGGTGCGCGTGCCCGGGGTCGCCTTCGTGCCGTTTTCGGCATCGCGAAGGGAGGGAAGCGGCCGGTGGCCGGGGCGAAAGGTGAAAGGTGAAAGGTGAAAGGTGAAAGGTGAAAGGTGAAGCGGAGGATGCGGCCGGTCAGCGCACGGTGGGCGTCAGGGCGACGGCGTCACCAGCCGGGCCTCGTAGGCGTACACCGCCGCCTGGGTGCGGTCGCGCAGGCCGAGCTTCTCCAGAATGCGCCCGACGTGGGTCTTGACGGTCGACTCGGCGACGACCAGCTGCGCGGCGATCTCCGCGTTGGACAGGCCGCGGGCGATGTGGGTGAGCACCTCCGTCTCGCGCTCGGTCAGGTCGGCGATCCGGGTGCGCGGCGCCAGGACCGCGCCGGCGCCGGAGACGGCGCTCTCGGCGAAGGTGCCGATCAGGCGTTTGGTGACGGTGGGCGCGAGCAGCGCTTCGCCCGCGGCGACGATCCGTACCGCTTCGGCCAGCTGGCCGGCGGAGGCGTCCTTGAGCAGGAACCCGCTCGCCCCGGCGCGGAGCGCCTGGTAGACGTACTCGTCCTGGTCGAAGGTGGTCAGCACCAGGACCTTGGCGTCGGCATCGGCGGCGACGATCCGCCGGGTGGCCTCAAGGCCGTTGACGTTCGGCATCCGGACGTCCATGAGCACGACGTTCGGCCGCAGTTCCGCGACCTTCGCGACGGCCTGCTGCCCGTCGCCGGCCTCGCCGGCGACCTCGATGTCCGGCTGGGCGCCGAGCAGAACGGAGAAGCCTTCGCGGACCATTTCCTGGTCGTCGACGATGAGCACCCGGATGGTCACGCGTCCTCCTCCGCCGCGGCCGGCTGCTCCACGAGGGCGGGCGCGGGCAGGAAGACGACGACCTCGTAGCCGTCGTCCGGCGTCGGACCGGCCGTCATCTCCCCGTCCAGCACGGCGACGCGCTCGCGCATCCCGGTGATCCCGTGCCCCGAGCCGCTCCCGGCGGGCACGGACGCGGTCCCGGACGCCTCGTCGGCGACCGCGGGCCCGTTGACCACGCGCAGCCCCAGGCCGCCCAGGACGTAGGCGAGTTCGACGCGGGTGTCGGCGCCCGGCGAGTGCCGGAGCGCGTTGCTGAGCGCCTCCTGGATGACGCGGAACGCGGACAGCTCGACGCCCGGTGGCAGGTCCCGCCGGGCACCGGTGACGACCTTCTCCACCGGGAGCCCCGCCTCGCGGACGTTGTCCAGCAGGGCGTCGAGGGCGTCCAGGGTGGGCTGGGGGGCCTCCGGCGCGTCGTAGCTCTCGAAGTCGGCGACGCGTATCACCCCGAGCACGCGGCGCAGTTCGCCGAGCGCGGCGACCGCGTTCTCGCGGATGGTGCCGAAGGAGGCGGCCAGCTCGGGCGGGATGTTCTCCACCCGGTACGGCGCCGCCTCCGCCTGGATGGCGATAACGGACATGTGGTGCGCGACCACGTCGTGCAGCTCGCGCGCGATGGTGGTGCGCTCCTCCAGCACGGTGCGCTTCGATCTCTCCACCAGGGTGGCGTCGTCGCTGGCGGCCGCCCGGTTGCGGGCCTCCAGGAAGGCACGCAGCAGGAGCGCCCCGCCGATGGCGACGGCCGACCAGACGGCGAACACGTTGACGTTGTCGTCCTCCCAGGACCTGGGGGAGGCGACGGTCGCCACCAGGATGCCCACGGCGAGGGTGGCCGCCCAGACCGCGGCCGACACCACCGGCCGGCTGCGCAGCGCCACCACCACCATCACCGCCATGTGCGAGGGGAACGCCGGCTCCGCGAACGGCCACGCGTTGGTGTCCAGACCGGACGCCGCCACCACGAACACGCCCGCAAGGGACAGCCACCAGGCGGCGATCGGCTGGATCAGCACCAGCAGCAGCGGGACGGCCGCCGTCAGGCCCAGCAGCAGGCTCAGCTCCCCGCTCCAGTAGGGGCCGTCGTAGGAGTACTGCCCCTCGTACAGCGCGTAGCTCAGCCAGAGCATGGCGGCGGCGAAGCCGACGACCACGATGTGCACCAGCCAGCGCAGGACGCGCCGCGCCTCGGCGGGGAAGGCGGCCCAGCCGGGACCGTCGGTGGACAGCGGGCGCAGCGGCCGGGCCCGGACGGCGCCGGAGATCAGCTCGTGCTGCAGTACGGTCAGGCCGCCCTGGATCGACTTACGGAAGGTCTCGGTCACACCGGAAACCGTATGCAGGCGGGCTCGGCCCCCGCGTCCGCCTGCATACGGATATCCCGGCCTCCGCCTCAAGGACTACCCGGGGGACTCCGGCTCTTCCGGCCGGGGCGGCGCGGCGTTTCACGGACCGGGGGCGGGCGGAGCCGGGGGCTAGGATCGCCTCCATGCCCGCACGCTTCAAGGATCTTGCGCTGGACGCCCGGGACCACCAGGCGCTCGCCGACTGGTGGTGCACCGCCCTGGGCTACGCCCGCCGGCCGGACCGCGGCGAGCCGCGGCCGAGCGAGTGGCCGGTGCCCATCCACGACCCGGCCGGGCGCGGCCCGCTCATCTGGATGAACCCCGTCCCGGAGGCGAAGACGGTGAAGAACCGGATGCACCTCGACGTCTGGGGCGACCCGGCGGAGCTGCGGGCGCTGGGGGCGACGATAGTCCGCCGGCGCGACGGCGAGATCTCCTGGCACGTCATGGCCGACCCCGAGGGCAACGAGTTCTGCGTCTTCGAAGGGGAGCGTTGACAGCCGGGCCGCGGGAGCCCTGAAGGCCGGGCGGGTCCGGCGCCGCGCCCTGCAGCTCGACGTCGCGCGGCGCCCGCTCCCGCGGCACCGCGAACACGGCGAGCACGTCCCAGCGCTCGGAGCACTTCCGGTACGCCGTGGTGTCGGCGGGCAGCACGAAGAGGCCGTCCTCGGCCGAGCTGTGCAGGCCGGCGGAGTCCGCGCGCGTGCACCCGGTGCTCCAGGCGAAGGCGACCAGCGCCTCGGCGCCGAAGTCCCGGCCGGCCAGCCGGGCCGCCGCTCTGCCGCCCAGCGCCGCCGCCGGGAACCGCTCGGCGAAGGCGGCGACGTCCGCGCGGGAGCGCAGCACCGTGCGCACCGGCTCGTAGCCGTGGCCGGACGCGAAGTGGACCAGGCCGGCGTCCGGCAGCCGCTCCCCTGAGCCGCGCTCCTCGTCCCGCAGCGCCGCCCACACCCCGCTCACCAGCAGCACCCCGGCCACGGCGGCGCCGGCCGCTATGACCCGCGCCCCCCGTGGCAGCCGCCCGCGAGCGGTCCGTCCGCGCGCGTGGCCCTCGGCCCGTCCTCGGCGAAGGTGGAGAACCACAGCCCCGTCAGCTCCTCGGTCGCGGTCCGTGTGTCACCCGTACCGACCAGTGTGCCGGGCACGGCCGGGATCGGTCCCCCGGCGCCGTGCCCCGCGCTCGGGGCCGCGGGCGGCAGGCGCCGGTCAGTAGACTGACCGGTACCTGAAGGAGGCGAGCTACGGTGGCCGGTACGCGGGTGGACGGGCGGGTCGAGCGCGGCAACCAGACGCGCCGGCTCGTGCTGCGGCGGACGATGGACATCGCCTCGGTGGAGGGCCTGGAGGGGTTGTCCCTGGGCCGGATCGCGGGCGAGCTGGGGCTGAGCAAGAGCGGGGTCTTCGCGCTCTTCGGCTCCAAGGAGGAGTTGCAGCTCGCGACCGTGCGGGCGGCGGGCGCGGTGTTCGCCCGGGCCGTGGTGGTGCCCGTGGCGGACCTGCCGCCGGGCGTCGGGCGGCTGCGCGCGCTCTGCGACCGCTGGCTGGCCTATTCGCGCGAGCGCGTCTTCCCCGGGGGCTGCTTCTTCTACGGCGCGGCGGCCGAGTTCGCCTCCCGCGGCGGTCCCGTGCACGACGCGGTGGCCGCGGCGCTCCGCGACTGGACGGCGTACGTGGCGCAGACGGCCGAGGAGGCCCGCGCGGCCGGCGAGCTGCGGCCGGAGACCGACCCGGACCGGCTCGCGTTCGAGCTGATCGCGCTGCTGGAGCACGCCAACCTGCTGTCGCTGCTGCACGGCGCCCCGGACGCGTACGACCTGGCGGACACCGCCGTCGTGAGCCGGCTGCGCGCGTCGGCCACGGACCCGGACTCAGTCCCGGACGCGCTCCCCGGCTGAGACGAACTCCAGCGCCGTGCGCACCACGCCGGGGTCGGCCAGGATGCGCCGGTGGCCGAGGCCGCTGGTGCGGTGCTGCCGGACGCGGTCGCCGTAGGCCGCGGCGGTCTTGTCGGCCTGCCGGGCCGAGACCATGCGGTCCTTCTCGTCGTGGACGAGCAGGATCGGCAGCACGACTTCATCCGGCCGGTGCGTGACGTCGAAGCGCCGCCACAGGTCGTGCTCGCCGGGGAACATGTCGGTCTCGATGCGGCGCCGGAGCGCGGCCTTCACCCGGGGCCCGAGCCCGAGGCCGGCGCAGAACACGTCGACGACGTGGTCGAAGTCGGCGACCCCGGAGACGACCACCAGCCGGTCCGCCGCGGCGGCGCCGCGGAGCGCGAGGAAGGCGGCTGAGCCGCCCAGGGAGTGCGCCACGACGGCCTCGAACCGGCCGTGCTCCGCGTACAGCGCCGCGATGATCTCGCGGTACTCCAGCACGGTCGTGCGGCGTCCCTCGGACACGCCGTGGGCGGGGGCGTCGAAGGCGACGGGTGTGTAGCCGGCGGCCCGCAGCGCGTCGATGTACGGCGCGAAGTGCGCGGCCCGCGAGCGCCAGCCGTGCACCAGCAGCACGGGCCGCTCGCCGTCGCCCCAGCAGTACGTGACCACGTTCTTGCCGGCCACGGTGAGGCTGCCGGTGAACGCGCCGGCGAGCAGCCGGCGTTCGGCGGCGGTGCAGGAGCGGTCGGCGCGCGGATAGCGGTAGAGGACGAGGGCGCCGCGGCCCGCGAGGCCGGGGAGGACGGCGGCGGTGGCGTTGAGGAGCTTGCCGGTGAGCGCGGTGACGACGGGCTTCATGAAGAGAAGATAGCACGACCGTTCGCTCATTTTTCGTGGGCGCGGGAGAGGTTCTCCACCGCCGGACACCGCGCCGGCCCCGGGGTTCGCCCGGAGCCGGCGCGGCGCCTCAGCCGGCGCGGTAGGCGTCGAGGATCGTCTGGTCGATCGCGCGGCCCCCGGCCGCCGTGGCGCGTACCCGCACGGACACCTCCTGGCCCGGGCGCGGCCACACCCCCGGGACGAGCGCGGTCAGCTCCCCGTCCCGGCCCCCGAACACCACTCCCTCGCGCCACCGCCGGCCGCCGTCCGTGGAGGCCCAGAAGCGCACGCCGCCGCGCTCGGTCCTGATCGCGTCCTCGGGCCCCGCGGTGGAGGTCAGCCGCAGGCCGACCGTGAGCGGCCGGTACGCGGGGAGGCCGCCGTCGCGGTCGGTGCGGGGCGCGTAGTCGACGCCCAGCAGCCGCACCCGCTCCTGCCCCGTCGCCGGGTCCGCCGGGCCGCGGGTGGGGAACGTCCAGCTCGTGCGGGTCTCGCTGCCGATCGGCAGCGCCGCGCGGTCGGGGCGTGAGGTGTGCTCCAGCCGGTACGTCGCCGGCTCCGGCGTGACGGGGAAGTAGCTGGTGCCGGCGCGCGCCGGGATCTCGGCGCCGTCGCGGAAGAGCCGCAGGCTCTCGTTCCCGGCGACCGGCACGTTCCACACCGATCCCTGGTGCTCGCCGTCGCTCAGCGAGACCGGCAGGTCGAGGAAGTCGCCGTAGTGCACCCCGGCGATGACCGCCGGGGCCGGGGCGCCGAACCAGACCGGTGCGGCGCGCTCCCCCGGCTCGTACGGCAGCGTGGGGGCGCACAGGCGCGCGAGCGCGACCTCGGGGCCGCGGACGCAGTGGCGCCAGCTGACGTCCGGCCGCGCGGTGACCAGTTCGACGCGGCGCTGCGGCACCGCGATCGGGTGCTCGAAGACGAGGGCGGTCCCGACGCCCGCGCTGCGCGCCTCGCGGGTCTCCACGTACGTGTCGTCCCGGCCGAGCAGCGAACGGTAGTCCGCCTCGACGCGCGCCAGCCGGCGCGCCTCCGCGCGCGTGACGTGGTAGCGCGGCGGGTCGGGCACGACCTCGCCGCGGCCGAGCACCAGCTCGTACACGTCGGCCTGCCGCCCGTGCGTCCGGCCGTCGGCCTCCAGGCGCCAGCGGGTCTCGAACGCCGCGGTGCCGTGCCGCGCCGGCCGGGTCGGCTGCAGGAAGACCCGGCCCTGCTCGATCTCCTCGCCGGTGGCGTAGATCCCCTCGTCCATGCCGCCGGTGCCGGCGGCGTCGCGGCGGGCGTAGTGGACGGAGGCGTGCCGCACCCGGGTGTCCGCGCCCGCGACCGTCGCGGGGCGCAGCGGCAGCGCCCTGCGGGCGTCGATGGTGTACGACATGTCGGCGTCCACCCGCACCTCCGGGGAGCCGGCGAAGGCAACGGTGGCGGGCTCGCCGTCCGCGGCGGGCGTCTCCACCTTGGCCATCATCGTCAGCGGGCCGGGCAGCATGCGGGCGGTGGCGCGGCCGTTCTCGTCGAGGTGGACGGTGCGGAAGCCGCCGCCGGTCTCCGGGTAAGTCTCGGCCGTGTTGAGCAGCCACAGGCTGCCGCCGGCCCAGGGCCGGCCGTGCCGGTCGAGGACGGTCAGGTGCACGTCGTGGCGGGGCGGTTCGCGGTAGAAGCTGAGCGGCAGGGTGACGGTGTCGTGCCCGCTCTCGGTGAGGACGACGGCGCCGGAGTAGACGCCGGGCGCGACGTCCGCGGGCCTCAGCGTGACCGTCACCGCCTCCGTGGCGCCGGGTGCGACGGTCACCGTGCCGGGGCTCACGGTGACGGCGTCGTCCGCGAGGGGGGCGCCGGCGCGCTCGGCGGCGAGGTCGGTGAGGGAGACGGTACGGGGCTCGGCGCCGGTGTTGGTCAGGGTCAGCCCGACGCTCGCCGGGCGGTCGCCGTCGGGGTGGCGCAGGTAGCCGAAGTCGACGTTGCCGCGGCTCAGCCGCAGGGTCTGGCCGGCGGCGCCGGGCAGGTCGAGGACGCCGGCGCCGGCGACGTGCGGCCGGGGCTCGGCGGGGTCGCCGTCCGCGGTGGTCATGAGGGCGGTCTTCAGCCGCCGCCAGTCCCAGCCGGGGTGCTTCTGCAGCAGCAACGCGGCGGCGCCGGCGACGTGCGGGGCGGCCTGCGAGGTGCCGCTCATCGCGGTGTACGGGTCGGCCGTGCCGCCGCCGGCCCGGGCGCCGGTGATGTCGACGCCGGGGGCGGTCAGGTCGGGCTTGGCGAGGAACGTGCCGGTGGCCGGCCCGACGCTGGAGAACCGGGGCGTGCCGCCGTTCGCGCGGGCGGCCCCCACGGTCAGCGCGCTCTCCGCCACGCCGGGGGTGCCGATGGTGCCGGAGTACGGGCCGGAGTTGCCCGCGGCGACGACGAAGAGGGTGCCGGTCTCGGCGGCCAGGCTGTCCAGCGCGCGGGCGACGGGGTCGTTCTCCGGGCGCTCGGGCGCGGTGCCGCCGAGGCTGAGGTTGACGACGTCGGCGCCCTGCTCGGTGGCCCACTGCATGCCGGCGATGACCCAGGACGCCCGGCCCTGGCCCGCCCCGTCCAGCACCCGGCCGGACAGCAGCCGGGCGTCGTACGCCACGCCCCTGCGGGCGCCGCCGGACGCCGCGCCGCTGCCCGCGACGAGCGAGGCGACGTGGGTGCCGTGGCCGTTGCGGTCCCCGGTCGTGCCCTCGCCGGTGAAGTCGGCGGCCTCGGCGACCTTGCCGCGCAGGTCGGGGTGGTCGGCGTCGACGCCCGAGTCGAGGACGGCGACGTCCACGCCGGCGCCGGTAAGACCGGCGTCCCACACCTCGGGGGCGCCGATCTGGCCGAGGTTCCCGTCGAGTTCGGCGGCTTCCAGCCGGCGGTCCAGCCACACCCGGCGCACCCCGGCCGCGGCGGGTCCGGCGGGGCGGGCGAGCGTGGCGGCGAAGCCGTCGGCGTCCTCCTTGGGCAGCTCCACGGCGACGGCGCCGATGCTCGGCAGCGGCAGGGCGTCCGCGCGCGCCGCCGTGCCGGTGGCGGCCAGCGGGCGCGGGCCCTGCACGATGACCGGCAGCGCGCCGGTGGCGGCGTCGTCGTAGCCCATGTCCACGAGGGCGGTGACGTTGAACAGTTCGAGGTCGAGCACCTCGG